>CAWUNF010000001.1:0-18132 GCA_963923195.1 uncultured Hyphomicrobiales bacterium
CCCAAAGCCAGTGAAATGGCGCAGATCAGCCAGAAGATGAGATGGCTCTCTGTCGTGCAGAACAGGCCAATCAGCACGACCAGCGCAATGCCAAGTGCAATATTGATGAGGTGGCGGCTTGGCAGCAAAATGGGCTTGCCGGACATGCGCCCATCAAGTTTCAAAAAGGCGATGATCGAACCGGTGAAAGTGATCGCGCCAATCGCGGCGCCAATCGACATTTCGATCAAGCTTGCGCCGTGGATGGACCCTTTAATGCCAATGCCGAAAGCCTGCGGCGCATAAAGCGCGCCCGCTGCCACAAGCACAGCGGCAAGGCCAACAAGCGCGTGGAAGAAAGCGACCAATTGCGGCATGGCGGTCATTTGCACAGTGCGTGCACGCCAAGCGCCAATGCCCCCGCCAATGGCAATGCCCGCCACGACCAAGGCCCAAGAGGAAACGCCAACCGGCATGCGATAGAGCAAAGTGGTGACAATGGCGATGGCCATGCCAATCATGCCATAGACATTGCCTTGGCGTGAGGTCGCAGGTGAGGACAGGCCGCGCAGCGACAGAATGAAGAGCACGCCAGAGACGAGATAGAGAAGGGCAGCTATATTCGCATTCATCGCAATTAGCCCTTCTTCTTATACATGGCGAGCATACGCTCGGTGACGAGGAAGCCGCCAAAAATATTCACGCAAGCTAAAACCAGCGCGATAAAGCCAAAGACTTTGGCATAAAGGGCGCCATCATCATTGCCGCCCGCCGCATCAACGCCAACCGACAATAAAGCGCCGACAACGATGACAGAGGAAATGGCATTGGTGACGGACATGAGCGGCGTGTGCAGCGCAGGCGTCACCGACCAAACGACATAATAACCGACGAAAATCGCCAGAGCGAAAATTGCGAGGCGAAAGACGAAAGGATCAATCGCGCCGCCAGAGGCTGCATAAGCCGCGCCAGCGGCCGCATCACCAAGCTGATCGGCGGAATGTTGCAACATATCGGCCGCTTCGCGCGCGAGCTTCGCCGCGGCATTGGCCTTATCGAGAATTTGGATTGGAGTTTCGTTAGCCATGCATCACCTATCTTATCACGGCTTCGGCAAGAAATTTGGATGAACGACCGCGCCATCGCGCGTCAGCAGCGTGGCTTTCACCAGCTCATCATCCCATTTCGGTGAAAGGCTCTTGGTTTCCTTGTCGACCATTGTTTCCACAAAGGCGAGAAGGTTCTTCGCATAGAGGCTTGATGCAGTCGCAGCCAAACGGCCCGGCACATTGAGATTGCCAACAATATGCACGCCATTGTCAGTCATCACCGTCTCGCCAGCCTTGGCGAGTTCGCAATTGCCCCCGCGCTCCACTGCAAGATCAACAATCACAGAGCCAGCACGCATGGAGCGCACCATATCCGCCGTGATGAGTTTTGGAGCGGGGCGCCCGGGAATGAGCGCGGTCGTAATGACAATATCCTGCTTGGCAATATGGGAGGCCACAAGAGCTGCCTGTTTGGCTTTGTAAGCGTCGGACATTTCCTTCGCATAGCCGCCAGCAGTTTCCGCCTGTTTGAATTCATCATCTTCAACCGCGATGAATTTTGCCCCTAAAGATTCCACTTGTTCTTTCGTGGCCGGGCGCACGTCAGTCGCCGTCACAATCGCGCCCAGGCGGCGTGCGGTGGCAATGGCCTGAAGGCCAGCAACACCGACACCCATAATGAACATGCGCGCGGCTGGAACAGTGCCTGCGGCTGTCATCATCATCGGCAAAGCGCGGCCATATTCGGCTGCGCCATCAATCACCGCACGATAGCCTGCGAGATTGGCTTGGCTGGAGAGAACGTCCATCACTTGCGCGCGTGTGATGCGCGGCATGAATTCCATTGCAAAGGCATTGATGCCAGCTTGTGCCATTGCAGCAAGCGCGGCGTCTTGCCCATAAGGATCCATTGTCGCAATGACTGATGCGCCGCGCTTCATCTGCGCGAGTTCAGATGTTTCCGGGCGGCGCACTTTCAAAATGAGATCGGCATCTTGAAAAGTAGCAGCGGCATCTTTGGCAATGGCTGCGCCAGCGGCTTCATAATCAGCATTGGTGATGCCTGATGCACGGCCCGCATCCGATTGCACGGTGACGGTGGCGCCAAGTGTCACGAGTTTCTTCACCGTTTCGGGTGTGGCTCCCACCCGTGTCTCGGCGTTTGAGATTTCTGCAGGTATGGCGACGCGCATAGGGACTCCGAAAACGTAGGTCCTTGAAACAGAAAGGCGAGCCCTTGGCTCGCCTTTTTGCTCTAGAAGACCGATCCTTAGAGGAGGGTCACAGCCATAAAGACGACAATTCCGACACAGAAGACTGTGCCCCATTTGAACAGATCAACAAACAGACCGTAGGTCTTTTCATGTTCCGCATAATCCATCGCCGGATGGCCAGCGGAACCGTGATGATCAGCCATGTTTCCCTCTTATTTGCTGTACGCCCTTGTGCGGGCGGGAGATCACTAATGCCCTCTGGATTAGCGCAAAGCCGGGCCTCGGGCAATCAGACCTGAGCCTGACTTGAAGGGTCTTTGGGCAAGGGTCTTTGGGCAAGGGTTTTTGTCGCGGGGGACGGCTCTAGCCCAAACCGGATAAAGCTAAGACTTGGCTTTGGCGGGCCTCAATGGCCTCGGGCGAGCGCCCGGCCTCGCCAAAAGCCTCGTTGAAAAGGCTGCAAAAATTCAATTTGGCGTCCAAATGCAGGAAAACCGCCCCCAGCCCGATGGCGGCGCGGTCCATAAAGACAAATTCTTGGGGAACCCGGACGGGGCCCTTGGCCTTGAGCTCTTGGACGACCTGCATCATCTCGCGCCGCCCATATTGCCCGGGCGGAATGCCATCGGCCACGGTGCGCACCCGATCATCGAGCAGGGGGCCATAGATGAAACGGGCCCAAATGTTCAAAACCTCGATCACGTCGCGGCGCAGGCCTTTAAAGCCCCAAAGCTCATAGGCATGGACGATGCGCGCCTCATCATGGGTGAGGAGCCCCTCATAAAGCTCAACCACGCCTTGAATGAAGCGCACGGGGAAAATGCGCACGCAGCCATAATCGAGCAGATTGATGCCAGCCGCCGCGCCATCTTCTTCGAACACTGTGTAATTGCCCAAATGCGGATCGCCGTGGATCACGCCATATTGGCTGAACGGATGCCACCAAGCGCGAAACATAGCGACAGCCAAACGATTGCGCGTCTCTTGATCCGCTTGTTTGAAATCGAGCAGCTTGCGACCATCAAGCCATTGTAATGAGAGCAGGCGCCCTGTTGAGAGCTCTGCGCGCACATGAGGCACGCGGACATTGTCTGCATCCTTCAGCATCAAAGCATAAAGGGCGGCATGTTTGGCTTCGCGCGCATAATCCAATTCTTCGCGCACACGTTCGCCAATTTCACGCGCCACTTCTTGCGTGTCGATGGCAGGATTAAATTGGCGATGCAGCGCAAAGAGTGTTTTGAGCTGATTGAGATCAGCCTCAACGGCTGAAGACATATCTGGATATTGCAATTTGCAGGCAAGCCGCTCGCCATCATGGGCGGTGGCGCGATGCACTTGGCCAAGAGAAGCCGCGGCCGTGGGGTGCAAATCGAAGTCAGCAAATTTGCTGCGCCAATCCGCGCCAAGTTCCGCCATCATGCGGCGCTTGACGAAAGCAGCACCCATAGGCGGCGCGTCTGATTGGAGCTTTTGCAATTCTTCCGCAAATTCGGGCGGCAGCAAATCAGGCACAGTTGCCATGAGTTGCGCGACTTTCATCAGCGGGCCTTTCAAGCCCCCCAAAGCTGCGCGCAAAGCGGCTGCACTGCCTGGAATATCTTGCATGCCAAAAAGGCGCGCGCCTGCCATGCGGGCGGCCACACCGCCTACTTGCGTGCTCACCCGCGCATAACGCGCCGCGCGGGCAGAAAAACGATTGCGTTCTGTATCATCGGTCATGTTGAGGATACGTTTTGCGCGATCAGATGGATGCTTATTCCATTGCCTCCAATTCGCTGATCAGGCCTTCAATCATTTTGAGGCCGATCTGCCAGAAGCCCGGATCGCGTGCATCAAGCCCGAAGGGGGCCAGCAATTCCGAATGGTGCTTCGTGCCACCTGCTGAGAGCAGAGCAAAATATTTTTCGGCAAAGCCTGTCTCGGCATTTTGGTAAACGCCATAAAGTGAATTCACCAAGCAATCGCCGAAAGCATAAGCGTAAACGTAAAAAGGCGAATGCACGAAATGGGGAATATAGGCCCAGAATGTTTCATATCCGGGCCCGAGTTTAATCGCTGGTCCCAGTGAATCCGCCTGCACGCTCATCCACAATTCGCAGAGCTTATCAGCCGTCAATTCACCATTGCGGCGCTCAGAATGGACTTTGCGCTCGAAAGAATAGAAAGCAATTTGACGCACGACCGTGTTGAGCATGTCCTCAACCTTGGCCGCCAGCATGGCGCGTCGCTCTTCTTTGTCATGCGTCTGTTTGAGCAAAGCGCGGAAGGTCAGCATTTCACCAAAGACGGAGGCTGTTTCGGCCAAAGTCAAAGGCGTTTGCGCCATCAGCGCGCCATTGGGTGCGGCCAAGACTTGATGCACGCCGTGTCCAAGCTCATGCGCGAGCGTCATCACATCGCGCGGCTTGCCTTGATAATTGACGAGCACATAAGGGTGGGCTGAGGGCACTGTTGGATGAGCAAAAGCGCCCGGCGCTTTGCCGGGGCGCACGGGTGCATCAATCCAGCGCTCATCAAAAAAGCGCCGCGCAATGTCAGCCATTTTGGGTGCAAAAGCACCATAAGCACCAAGAACTGTGTCGCGCGCTTCATCCCATGCGTAAGTTTTCGTCGGTACATTGGGAAGCGGCGCATTGCGATCCCAATGATTGAGCTGCTCCATGCCAAACCATTTGGCTTTGAGCTTGTAATAGCGATGCGACAGGCGCGGATGGGCCGCTTGGACCGCCGCAACCAGCGCATCCACCACTTCGCGTTCCACGCGATTGGAGAGATGGCGTGAATCAGCAATATCTTTGAAGCCACGCCAACGATCAGCAATTTCCTTATCCTTGGCGAGCGTATTGGTGATGAGTGCGAAAGAGCGCAGATTATCTTTCAGTGTCGCGGCTAAAGCTTGCGATGCTGCTTTGCGTGTCTCTTGCTTTTTATCCTGCATCAAATTGAGGGTAGGCTCGAGCGTCAGCTCTTGGCCTTCAACTTGAAAGCGCAGGGATGCGATGGTCTCATCAAAGAGGCGATTCCATGCGCCACGCCCCGTGACACTCTTTTCATGGAAGAGCTGTTCGATGCGATCTTCCAATTGATAGGGCTTTTCACGCCGCACATCTTCCAGCCACGGGCGATAGTGAGAGAGCGGTGCAGTGCTCAATGCTTTTTCAAGCAGGGCATCTTCAATACGGTTTAATTCCAGCGTGAAGAAAAGAAGATCAGATGAGGCATTGGTGATCTTTTCCTGTGCATCGCCATAAAATTTTGCGCGCGCGGCATCGGTCGTATCGCCCGAATAGATGAGGCCCGCATAAGACATGATGCGGCCAAGCCGATCTTCGATGGCTTCATAATCTTGGATCGCTTGGAAAAGTTTGGCGCTGGCATCGGGGCCGCTTGCGGCATCGGCCAGTTTGCCCCGCCATGTTGCGGCAAAGGCCGCGCAATCGCGGGCCGCGCGGGCAAGGTCTGCCGCATATTCAGCGCTGTCCATGCTGGGATAGAGGTCGGCAAGGTTCCATTCGGGCAGGGCGCCGAGGCTGGCAGAATCGGTGGCGGGCGAGGTCATGGCGGGTCCGGGTCGGGGTGAAATATGGTTCTCGCCTCATATTGGGACTCTTGCGCCCCTGATCAACCGGGCTTTTTTGCTTTCAGTCCCGCTCCGGCACAGCCGTTAATCACGTATTTACCCTGTTCATTCACCTTGTGGACATGCGGGGCTCTGGCTCCGTTCAGAGAGAGTCTATGTCGTCCACGATTCTGATTGCTGATTCCGACCCCGTGCAGTGCCGTCTGCTCGAGGCCATGCTGCGCCGTTTTGGCTACCAAGCCGAAGCGGTTGATACAGGCTCGGCCGCGCTGGCGCGCTTGGCGAGTGCGGGTGAAGCGCCCGTAGCTCTCCTGATTTTCGATCTCGTCCTATCCGATATGGATGGCATGGGCCTGTTGGCGCGAATGCGCGAAGCAGGTTTGCGCGTGCCCTCGATCGTGCAGATGCAGCCTTCATCCGTCAGTCTGGTGACAAGCGCCATGCGCGCAGGCGCTGGTGACTTTGTTGTGAAGCCGGTCGGTGGCGAGCGCCTACAAGTATCCATCAAAAATGTGCTGCGCTTCTCCGCCTTGCAGGATGAAGTGCGCCGCGCCACGCGCCGGGACGCAGGCGCCATTGGCTTCCGCCATATTTTCACCCGCAGTGAAGATATGACGCGCGCCATTCGGCTGGGTGAGCGCGCCGCACGCGCTCATTTGCCCGTGCTGATTGAAGGTGAAAGCGGCGTCGGCAAGCATCTTTTTGCCCGTGCCATTCAAGGCGCCTCTGACCGTCGCGGCAAACCGTTTTTGTCCATCAATTGCGCCGCATTGCCCGAAGGCGAGGCGGAAGCCCTGCTCTTTGGCTTGGAAAATGGCTCAGATCGCGCGCAAGGCAAATTTAGCGAAGCACATGGCGGCACGCTTTTCCTTGATGAAGTGGGTCGCCTGCCACTGGATCTGCAAGCGCGTCTCTTGCGTGTCATCCAAGATGGCGAAATCGAAATCGGCTCTGGTAAGCGCCCACAAAAAATTGATGTTCGGCTGATTTCCGCCACATCGCAAAATCTCATTGAGCAGGTCAAAGCGGGTCTTTTCCGCGAGGATCTTTATTATCGGCTCAATGTTTTCCCCATCACCATTCCCCCTTTGCGCGTGCGCCCCGATGATATTGCTGAATTGGCGCAGCGTTTTGCGCAGCGCTTTTCCGCAGAAGAGGGCAAGCCCGTGCGCGGCCTTTCTGCCGAGGCTATGGCGCTTCTGGCCACTTATGATTGGCCGGGCAATGTCCGCCAATTGGAAAATGCCATTTTCCGCGCTGTCGTGTTGAGCGAGGCGGAAGAGCTGGGCGTGACTGAATTTCCGCAAATTGCAGCGCGCGTGGCAGGCTATGATGTGCGTGTGCCACCTGTGCCTGCTATGGCGCCGCCTCTGCGCGTGCCGGTCGCAGATCAGCGCTTTGATGTGCGCGATCCCCATCTCTTGCGCTTGTTAGATGATAGCGGTCATGCGCGTCGCTTGGATGAGGTGGAAGCCGAGCTTATTCGTTTCGCCCTCAACCATTATCGCGGGCAAATGTCTGAAATGGCCCGGCGTCTGGGCATTGGTCGCTCGACGCTTTATCGCAAGCTCAAAGATCTGGGCTTGCATGAAGGCGAAGAAACAACCGATATTCGGTCTGATGTTGCGGCCTGATCTTATGCCCGAAATGGGACATGAGGTGATTGCAACCACACGCCGGGATCGACTATGGAATTGAAAATCTTGTCCCCAATTCTTGGGGACAATGGTGCGTTTGGGGAATGAGATGAGTATGCGTGGTGCGGTCTCTCTGAGGGCTTTGAGCTTGGCGCTTGCGCTGGCGGCCACCTCGACTTGCGCGCAAGAAGCCTCACCCTCGTTTCGCGTGGTCAATGCGCCTGATAGCGCAATGCGAGATATGAGCGCAGAGCAGCCAGCTCTTGCAGCGCCTTCTACAAGTGATCGCCCGAATGAAGCCACACCAGCGCCCGTAAAATCTGCACCTCTTGTTGCGCTCAATGCGCAGCAAGCAGCGATCAAAGCTCTTTTGGATGCACGCATGGCTGAGCGCGGCACGGTGCAGCAGCGCAAATTCCGCGAAGCTTTGGCCGCATTCTACGAAGCGCGCCAATATGCGCCGCTTTGGATTGCCGATGCCAAATGGAATGACAAAGCAGCCTCTGCCATTGCGCGGCTTGAGCGCGCAGGCGATGATGCGCTTGATTTGCGTGGCACGCCGATCCCCGCTCTTTCTGGCAAAGAAGATGCAGCTCTTGCTGCGGCTGATGTGGCGCTTTCCGAATCCATTGCCTCTTATGCGCGCCAAGCCTCTGGCGCGCGCGTTGATCCGCTGAGCATTTCAAAGCAAATCACCGCCAAGCCGGAGATTGTCGATATTGCGCGCGCTTTGAGCGAAGTCATAGCTGCCCCAGATCCGGGCGAGAAACTGGCTTCTTACAATCCGCAACATGCAGGCTATCGCTATTTGCGCGATAAGCTTGCGGAATTACGTCATGCGGCCCCGCCCGTGGCGCAAGTGAAAAAGCGCATTCCCTCAGGCCCTATTTTAAAAACAGGGATGCGTGATGATCGCGTGCCTTTGATCCGTGCGCGCTTTGGGCTCACGCCTGCGCAGGAAAATGATGAACTCGTCTATGACACCAAGGTCGCGGCTGCCGTTGCTGATTTCCAAAAGCAGAATGGCCTACCTGCATCTGGCACACTGACCACGCGCACGATTGATGCTTTGTCAGATGGTGAGCCTGAGCGACTGGAGGATGAAATCATCGCCAATATGGAGCGCTGGCGCTGGATGCCGCGTGATATGGGCGAAGAGCGCATTGAAGTGAATATTCCCGATTATACGGTGCGGGTCTATCGCGGTGAAAAAATCATTCATCAGGCACGCGTCATTGTTGGAAAGCCAACAACGCCAACGCCGATTTTCTCCAATGCAATGCAATTTTTGATCGTCAATCCATATTGGAATGTGCCGCCCTCGATCATCAAAAAAGAAATGCTGCCCAAGCTGAAGGAAGATCCAGATTATCTGAAAAAGCTTGGCTATGAAGTGATCCCGCAAAAGGGTGGCGGGGTTGCAGTGCGCCAGCCGCCGGGCGAGCGCAATGCGCTGGGCTGGATCAAATTCATGTTCCCCAATGAACATGCGGTCTATTTGCACGACACACCAACGCGCAATCTCTTTGCCAATGGCAAGCGCGCCTTCAGCCACGGCTGTGTGCGTGTTGATAATCCTTTTGCTTTGGCAGAAATCGTGCTGGGCGAAGGCTGGAGCGAAGAGCGCGTCAAAGCATTGAAGGGCGGCGGCGAGCGCATGGTGAAAATGCCGCGGTCCTTGCCCATTCACATTGGCTATTTCTCAGCCTTTGTCGATGAACAGGGCAAGCTGCAATTGCGCGAAGATATTTATGGCTATTCGCAAAAGGTTCGCGCGGCTTTGGGCCTTTCTGCTTAAAGCGCAAAAAGGCCATGACGTCCGCTTTTTAAGCGCTCATCTGCCCTTTCGTTGACCTCCGGTTAACCCTTTTCGGCAACACTCCGCTCACCATGTCTGTGGCCTTTGTTGGCCCCCCGTGTTGAAGAGTTTGCCTGGTGACGTTCAAAGCCTCCTCAAGACGCCTCCGCAAAGTTCTGACGGTTGGCGCCCTCGGCCTCGCTTTTGTGGCTGCTCTTCCTGCTGCGCGCACGCAAAATGCGATTGCTAATGGTGATACGCGCACCATCTATCTCTATCACGTGCATACGGGCGAAAGCATTGCCGCCACTTTTCGTGTCGATGGACAATATGACCGTGCCACGCTTGAAAAGTTGAATTGGTTTTTGCGTGATTGGCGCACCGATGCGCCAACCAAAATGAATCCCAAGCTTTTCGATGTGATTTGGGAGACCTATCGCGAAACAGGTTCGCGCTCGCCCATTCATATTCTCTCAGCCTATCGCTCGCCTGAAACCAATGCCATGTTGCGCCGTCGCTCGCGCGCGGTCGCTGAACATTCGCAGCATATTCTCGGCCGCGCGATGGATATGCATTATCCAGACGTGTCTATGTCGAAAGTGCGCGAAATCGCTATGCGCTTGCAGCGCGGCGGTGTTGGCTATTATCCAACATCCGGCACGCCTTTCGTGCATTTAGATGTGGGCTCGGTGCGCGCTTGGCCGCGCATGTCGTATCAAGAGCTGGCCCGCCTCTTCCCCGATGGCAAGACAGTGCATTTGCCGACCAATGGTCAGCCAATGGCGCGTTATGATGAAGCGCGCGCTGAAATTGAAGCGCGTGGCGATTCACCCATTCAAGTTGCCAGCGCCGATATTCCGAAGAAAACACGCGGTTTCTTTGAGCGTCTGTTCGGCATTGGCGAGGATGATGAAGATACAGGCGCCATTGTCGCGCCGCGTGGCCGCACACGCATTGCGCGCGTGACCACACAAGACAAGGATGATGCGGGCGTCATTGAAACGCCAGCTCAGCGCCGCGCGCAGGGCATTCTTGCACGTGCGGAACGCAATTTGCCGAAGGGCGAAACAACGATTGGAACGCCTGTGCAAGTGGCGGCGATTGATGTTCTGCCGCCTCGTCGCCCAGTTGAAATGGGCGGCAAGCCAGCGCCATTGCCAAACGTGCCGCCTGTTGCGCAAGCGTCTGTCTCCGCACCCGCACCTGCACAAGTTGCAATGGCGCAAGTACCCTTGCCGCCTGTGCGCCCAATGGCTTTGGGTGGCACATCTGTGGCTGCTGTTGTGCCAGCACCTGTTCCGCTGCCAAATGTCATTCGCCAAGGCGTCGAACAGCCGCCATCTGTCATGGCCTATGCGCCAACGCGCAGCGCCGCTTTGGATGAGACGCGCAGCGCATTGCGTGGTTCGCTTGCTGCAGCTCCTGCGACACCTTTGCCAGCGCGCTTGCTGGCGCCGAAAAAGACCGCGCTTTATGCCGCGCGTTTGGACCGCAGCAATTATGCAATGATGATGCAATCCAACACGCTATCCAACGCAGTGACGGCGCAAGATGTGGGCATTCGCCCCGGCCTGAAAGCCTCCGTCAAAGCGGAAGGGCGCTCTTTGGCTCTGGCAGGCACAGCCCAAGTCACGACAAGTTTTGGGCCTATGGCCTCGGATTTGCCGACCGATCGCTTCACGGGCTCGGCTTTACGCCCGGTTCAGACAGCGGCGCTTGAGCCTGCTGAGAAGCTGGCGCCATAGGCGCCTCGCTCGGTTGACGGGTCAGGTCATCTGCGGCTAGTCCTGAGCGGTGAACAATCAAAGACAATGCTGTGGGGAAGAGCCTGCGCCGCCGCCATGCGGGGCGTCTAGGGCCCACCTCGTCGGGATGGAAAGCAGATGGCGTCCACTAGGGTTCAGTCGGCTGAAGCAGCGCTCGTCATTGACGATGTGGTGAAGCGTTTTGGCCGCGGCCAAGAAATCGTCACGGCTGTTGATCACGTCTCCTTCGCTGTTAAGCAGGGCGAATTCGTCTCCGTCATTGGCCCCTCGGGCTGCGGCAAGTCCACGCTGTTTAATATTATCGGCGGCCTGCTCGGCGACTACGAAGGCGCTGTGAAAATTGGCGATGAGCGCATCAGCGCGCCCCATCCTGCTGTGGGTATGGTCTTTCAAGAAGAATCGACATTTCCTTGGCGCACAGTCATCGACAATGTGGCCTTCCCGCTCGAATTGCAGGGCGTGGCAAAATCTGAGCGCATGGATCGCGCCCATCATTTCATTGATATGGTGGGGCTCGCATCTTTTGAAAAAGCTTTTCCCTCGCAATTGTCAGGCGGTATGCGCCAGCGCGTATCCATTGCCCGCACACTTGTCTCGCAGCCAAAAATCCTGCTCATGGATGAGCCCTTTGCGGCACTTGATGAGCAAACGCGCCTCTTGCTTGGTGATAAGATCACGCAAATTCAGCAAGAGCTGAACCAGACGACTTTGCTCATCACCCATAATCTGACGGAAGCTGTGCAGCTCTCAGATCGCATTGTGGTGATGACTTATCGTCCGGGTCGCGTGAAGCGCATTGTTGATATTGATTTGCCGCGTCCGCGCACGTCTGACGTGGTGGGATCCGATGCTTTTGGTCATTACGTGGCCGAGATCTGGAATGATCTGCGCGAAGAAGCCTCGCGCGGCATGGCCGATTCTGAAAGTGCAGCCAGCAGGCGAGCCGCGCATGGCTGAGACCTTTTTGCGCCGCCGCGCGCCGGAGATTTTCGGTGTCTGCGTCATTGCGGCCTCAGTGCTGGTCTTTGAATCTTTGATCCGCGGCGGCGTGATCAATCGCTATATTATTCCCCCGCCAAGCGACATTTTCCTCGCCTTTGAACGCGTCATTGTTGAGGAGAAGATTTTGGCGCGTTGTCGCGATACAGCGATTGAAATGATCATTGCCGGTGGCGCCTCTGTCTTGGTCGGTGTGCCGATTGGCGCTTTGCTCTATCGCTCGAAATTGTGGCGCCGTGCGATGGAAGATTGGATTGGCGCTTTGGCAGCCGCGCCCATCGTTCTGGCTTTCCCACTTTTTCTTGTGCTGTTTGGTCGCTCGCCCAAAACCATCATTGTCATGGGTTTTGTGCATGGCTTAGCGCCGATCATTTTAAAAACGGTGGAAGGCCTTGCCTCCACGCGATCTGTGCTCATCAATGTTGGGCGCAGTTTGAAAATGACTCAGTCGCAAATGTTTTGGAAGATTCTCTTCCCCTCAGCTTTGCCTGTCATTTTCACAGGCATTCGCCTGAGCTGGACCTTTGTGCTGATCACCATTGTTGGTGTGGAATATCTGATCAATCTGGGCGGCCTTGGTCAGCTCATCAATGAATTGGCAGAGCGCTACGATCTGCCCGGCACTTATGCGGGCATTTGTTTCGTGGTGCTGGTTTCCGTTCTTTTCTTTGTCATTCTGGAGCGCGTGGAAGCATGGCTGCAGCCGGGAAGATAAGCGCTGTCTCAGGCGCGCCTGCGCCGCGCGATGTTTTGGCTTTGCGCCTCCTTGTGGCGCTCGTCATTCTGGGCGGGTGGGAAGCCATGTCGCGCTCAGGCCTTTTCTATGGCGAGGTTGTGCCCTCGCTGTTGAAGATTGGGGCATCGCTCGCCAAGCTTTTGGTTGATCCGATCTTCTATCGCAATCTGCAAGTGACAACGCTTGAGACTATGATGGCGCTGGCCATTGGTGCGGGCGCAGGCATTACGACGGGCATTGTGCTGGGCGCCAATCGTTTCATGATGCGCGCCTTTGAGCCTTATGTTTATTATCTCTCGCCCACGCCGCGCATCATTCTCTTCCCCGTCATGATCATGTGGTTTGGTGTGGGTCCGGGTTCGAAAATTGCGCTGGGCGCATTGTCTGCCTTTTTCGCCATTGCTTTGTCGACAGCCGCTGGTATGCGCCAGATTGATCCAATCCTCATTCGGGTCGGTCGTTCTTTTCGCGCCAATATTTGGCAAATGGCTTTCAAAATTTATTTGCCCGCCATGCGCGTGCCGATTTTAAACGGCATTCGTTTGGGCATGGGCACAGCCATCATCACCGTCCTGCTTGGTGAGACGAAACTCTCCAATCAGGGTCTTGGTTATTTGATCATGCAAATCTATACGCGCTTTGACATGCCGGGGCTTTATGCCCTGCTCATCACGATTTTTGTGATTGCGGGTGCGGTCAATGCGCTGATTGGCTATTTCGCGCGCGAAAAGGCGTAAGAAAACTTACGCCTCGCCAAGGGCTGCCAGATAGAGTTCCAAAATCTCTTCTTCTTCGCGGCGCTTGTCGCGATCCATGCGGCGCAGAGAAATAATCTTGCGCATGATCTTCACGTCATAGCCCGTGCCTTTGGCCTCGGCATAGACTTCCTTAATGTCATCTGCAATGGCGCGCTTTTCTTCTTCCAAGCGCTCCACGCGCTCCAAAAAGGCGCGCAAATGGCCTGCATCAACCGAATTGCTGCTCATGGTCTATCCCGTGTCCGGAAGCGGAAGGCGAAAGAGCGCCTCCCTCATCAAAAGGTCGCGCGATGGATGGGCTTTTCAGGCCCATCCCGTCAAGCGCTTGGACGCAATTGGGGCCGGGTTTCCCCGCTTTCCTGCTTTAATGCTGGCCTTTTCCGGCAGGGCTCTGGGCGAAAGCGGCTTTCTGCTCGGGGGTCGCTTCCGTCTGGTATTTCGCCTTCCACTCGTCATAGGGCATGCCATAGACATGCTCGCGCGCCTGATCTTTCGTCATGGCAATGCCGCGCTCATCGGCTGCATCCTTCATCCAATTGGACAGGCAATTGCGGCAAAAGCCTGCGAGATTCATGAGGTCGATATTTTGCACTTCGGTGCGATTGCGCAAATGCGACATGAGGCGACGGAAGGCGGCGGCTTCGAGTTCAGTTTGTGTTTGCTTGTCCATGCTCATGTCATCTGCTCCCTGAGTTTGGCGAGCGTGGCGCTATTTGCAGCCCGGCTCGGATAATAGCTAATCTCATGCACATTTGGGCGTGAGAGCGCTTCTTTCAAAAGAGGCGCAAGATGCGCAGTCCATTGCGCAACACCAGCCGCATCGGCAATGAGATCTTGACGGATCTCTATCAGAATATGGGGCAGGCCGGGCAAAGTTCCATGATCAAACATTGTGTCGCCGCGCAAAGCGCCATCATAAGGCTCATTATCGCCCGTCTCGATGCCTTGGGCGCGAAGTCCTTGCAGGAGAGGCTTTGCCAAGCGGTCATCGCAATCCCACAAAACCGCCGCCTGCCATTTGCGGGGATGCCCGCGCCAAATGGGCGTAAAGGAATGGATTGAAATGAGGGCGGGCACGCAGCCAGTCTTTTGCATGGCCTGCGTCATGTTGCGGATCGCATCTCGATAGGGCTGCCAATAAAGCCTCTTGCGGCGCGCCACTTCCGCCTCATCAATCTGCGCATTGCCGGGGATGAGGGCGCGATCTGAAATGCGCATCACCAAGGTTGGATCATCAGCCCCGCGATTGGGGTCGATCAACAGGCGCGAAAAAGTGGTGAAGAGGGCCGGCGCCTCAAATTGCGTGGCGAGTTTTTCTGTGAGCGCAGCCGCGCCAATGTCATAGGCAATATGGCGGGTGAAATGGTCTTTGCTGAGGCCCAGATCGCCGTAAGCTTGCGGCAGGGCCGGGCTGGCATGGTCGCAGAGAAAGAGCACGCCGCCATCCATGCGGCCGTCCATGCGGCGCAGAGGCGCGAAAGGGGCATTTGCGGGTGAGGGCGAGTGCATCAGCTCTTTTTAAGGAGACTGGCCGCATGAGGCCAGAGGCGGGGCGCTTTCGCTCACAAGTCTGGGCGGGGTGGCTTCAACGATTGTTTGAGGGCCTGAGACCTGACAGGATGTCGGGAAAATGGTTCAAAAGAGCCGAATCACGGTCTGTTGCCGTCTCGGCCCCAATGGTTGTCATGTTGTCTTCGCGAATCTTATCCAAAATCTGCGGCATGGTTTTCGTCTGGGCGTTGGGCTCCAGCGCAGCGCTGGCGGATTTCCGCCTCTGCAACAATGCCTCCAGCCGTGCCTCTGTCGCCATTGCCTATACGGATGGGCAGACTTGGGTGACGGAAGGTTGGTGGAACCTCAAACAAGGGGCCTGCGAGACTTTGCTGCGCGGCCCGCTCGCGGCGCAATATTATTATGTTTATGCGATGGATGAGCGGGGCGGTGAGTGGAAGGGCAAAGCCTTTATGTGCACGCGCGATCGCGAGTTTCGCATCGAGGGCCGCGAAAATTGCTTGGTGCGTGGTTATGACCGCACCGGCTTTTTTGAAATTGATACAGGCAAGGATGCGCGCAGTTGGACTGTGCAATTAACCGATACCAACCAGCCGGGACAGAGATAGGCCCATGTCGATCATGAGACGTTTGCGCCGCGTAAAAATTTTGGCGACGCTTGGTCCTGCCTCACAAGATCCTGCGGTGGTGAAAAGGCTCGTGCAAGCGGGTGTGGATGTGTTCCGCATCAATATGAGCCACACGAGCCATGATATGTTGCAAGAGCGCGTGCAGACCATTCGCGCTTTGGAAAAAGAAGTCGGCCGCCCGATTGGCATTTTGGCAGATCTGCAAGGCCCGAAATTGCGTGTGGGGCAATTTGCCGATGGCGGCGTTGATCTAGCTCACGGCGACACATTCATTCTCGATTCCGATAAAAAAGCCGGCGATCAAACGCGCGTGCATTTGCCACATCCTGAAATATTAGCGGCTCTGCGTCCCGGCCATGTCGTGCTGATTGATGATGGCAAAGTGCGCTTGCATGTGAGTGAAGTGTCTAAGGGTCGCGCTGTTTGTGTGGTGGATGTGGCAGGCCGCATTTCCAATCGCAAAGGCGTCAGCCTGCCTGATACGGAAATCCCCGTTTCGGCGATGACCGAAAAAGATCGTTCCGATCTTGATGCATCTTTGCATGTAGGCGTTGATTGGATTGCAGTCTCTTTCGTGCAAAGGCCCGATGATATTGCCGAAGTGAAGAAGATTGTGCGCGGCCGCGCTTCTGTCTTGGCGAAGATTGAAAAGCCGCAAGCCATTGCGCGTCTCGATGAGATTATGGAATTGTCAGATGCTTTAATGGTGGCGCGTGGCGATCTTGGCGTGGAAATGCCGATTGAAAAAGTCCCGGGCTTACAAAAGCGCATCACCCGCATGGCGCGCCGTCTTGGCAAGCCTGTGGTCGTTGCAACGCAAATGCTCGAATCCATGATCACCTCGCCCGTGCCCACACGCGCAGAAGTGTCAGATGTAGCGACCGCCGTTTTTGAAGGTGCGGATGCCGTCATGCTCTCGGCAGAAAGCGCTGCAGGACAATATCCGATTGAAGCCGTCACCATGATGAACCGCATTGCGGAAGAGGTCGAAACAGACCCCGTTTTCCGCTCGGTGATCAATGCGCAGCGCGCCGCACCCGAGGCCACAGGCGCTGATGCGATTGCCGTTGCTGCACGTGACGTGGCCGAAACGCTTGATCTGAAAGCCGTGATTGCTTGGACATCATCCGGTTCGACGGCTTTGCGCATTGCGCGTGAGCGTCCGCAGCCGCCAGTCTTGGCGCTCACGCCCAATCGCAATACAGCGCGTCGTTTGACGCTTGTGTGGGGCGTTCATCCCGTCGTCACGAAAGATGCGAGCGATTTGGATGATATGGCGGCACGGGCCTGCAAATTTTCCAACCGTGAAGGTTTTTCAAAAGAAGGCGATCGCGTCATCATCGTCGCAGGCGTGCCCTTTGGCACACCGGGTGCGACCAATATGGTGCGGATCGCTTTTACAGGCGCAGAGCGTTAAGGCTCAAGCGCGCACGCCAAGGCGTGCAAGGCCATCGCGCGCAAGCTTGCTTGAATTATCGACGATCAAAGCACGCTGATAGCTTTCAACCGCTTTTGAGCGATTGCCTTGGCGTTCATAAGCAAGGCCAAGGCCTGCCCAAGCATCGCCGCTGCGATTATCAACATTCAGCGTTGCGTTGAAATCTTCAATCGCCGCTTCATATTTGCCGACCATGATCAAGCTTTGCCCGCGCGCGAGATAGGGAGCGGAAGCAAAAGGATCGCGATCAATCGCATTGTCGAAATCTGTAATGGCGCGCGCATGATTGCCTTGGCGTTGCCAAATGAGGCCGCGCGCATGGAAGGCGGGTGCTGCTTCTGGATTGAGGCGGATGGCGACATCCAAATCGCCCATTGCTTCACTGAGCAGGCCTTGTGCGCGGTAGAGATTGGCGCGGCCTAAAAAGGCTGGCGCATGGCGCGGATTGACAGAGATAGCCGCATTGAAATCGCTCATCGCTGCATCATTGCGATTGATCTGACGATAGGCGAGTGCGCGGTTCGTATAGGCCGCCACATTATTCGGATCGAGTTTAATCGCTGTTGAGAAATCGGTGATGGCTTCTTGGAAGCGGCCGATGCGCGCGTAAGCCGCGCCACGCGTATTATAGGGCTCAGGCGTGTTGGGATTGGCGGCAACGACTTGGTTGAGCGAGGCGAGATTTGTTTCTGTTGCTTCGCTGCGCTGTTCCAATTCAGCAACGCCCGCCGTTGAGACGGAGCGGCCCGTCGGCCCGCAAGCGGCCAGCAGCAGCGCAAGCGCGCCAGCGGTGGCAAAAGCGCTGAGGCGCGGCATCGGGAGCGAGAAGGTGGGCGTCATCATCAGGCCTTGTGTCGACGGGCAGTCATGAAGGGAAGTCCTGCCCGTAAATCCGAATTGCGGAGGAATCGAGTCCATGTCCGCTCATGGCATAAACATGGCTGATGAGTGGTTAAAAAACCACGGCGCCCCCGAATTGCTCCGGAGGCGCCGCAAAATTCTTTTGAGATGAGCCGAAGGGGCTTAGCGAGCCG
>CAWUNF010000002.1:0-16439 GCA_963923195.1 uncultured Hyphomicrobiales bacterium
GCGCGGGCATGGTTGCAGGTCCTCGTTTGAGGTGGTTAAAGGACCGCATCAAAAGAGGAGGCAAGGGCTGATGGGGCGCAAACCGGAGACTTCCGTCGGGGTGGGTTCACCCTGGACATCCGGTTGGCGGGGGCAATTGCTCACGATGGCTGTGGCTTTTATCGGCGGCCTTAGCTTTTTATGGATTGGCGTGCCCGGTGGGGCCATGTCCGGCTCAGTTCTCTCAGTCGCCTTTCTGTCTTATTTTGGCTGGGCGACGCCGATTGGCTCTGTCTTGCGCATTTCAGCTATGGCCATCACCGGCATGTCGATTGGCTCGGCGATTGAACCTGCCACGCTGAAAAATATGGCGACCTATCCGGTCAGTATTGCCATTATGGCGCTGTGCGTGATCAGCGTGACAGCATCTTCTATGGCCGTCTCAGCTTTGATTTCGCGTTGGGCGCCTGCCACATCTTTGCTGGCGGCTGTGCCGGGCTCGATGGCCTATATTTTGTCTGTGTCTTTGTCGCTGGGCGCGGATCCGCCGCGTGTGGCGATTGTGCAGATGATCCGCGTCATTTTTCTCGTCGTTCTTTTGCCGATTTTCATCGTGCTGGAATCAGATGCGCATCTCGCCCCTGTTGCGGGGCTGGTGAATGATCCGCCATTGATGTTGCTGGGCACGGGGGTCTGCTCTGTGGCTTTGGGCCTCTTTTTCCTGCGCATGCGCATGGGCGGCGGCATGATTTTCGGGTCCATGATTGCCTCGGGCCTCATTCATGGGACGGGCTTTGCAACAGGCCGCGTGCCTTTTGAATGGATGATGATCGGTCAGATCATGATTGGTGCATGGGCTGGATCGCGCTTTGCGGATTTTGATTGGGGCCTGTTTGGCCGCACTTTAATGGCCTCCACTCTGGCCAATGGTGCGGGGATTGCGGTCACACTGATTTTTGCAACGGCAGCGTCAACTTGGTTGGGCATGCCTTTTGGCGCCACTTTGATTGCTTATGCACCGGGTGGCTTGGAAGCGATGATTGTGCTTGCTCTTGGCCTTGGCATTGATCCGCTCTTTGTCGGCGCTCACCATTTTGCGCGCTATTTCATGATCAATCTGACTTTGCCGATTATCGTGCAATGGCTGCAAAAACGCAGGCGAGATGAATAGCTCAAGACAATCAAAAAAGGCCGCTGCTGAGCGGCCTTTTTAATTATTCTGCTGCGACGATTTTCAAATGCGTCTTTGGCATTTGTGCCACTTTGGTGGGCTGAGGCACAGCACCAAAGGGCAGGCCCAAACGACGCCAAACATCGCGCAAAGCCTCAACCAAAGCCTCAATCTGTGCATCGGTGTGATAGGGCGTTGGCGTGATGCGCAAACGCTCAGTGCCACGCGCGACGGTGGGATAATTGATCGGTTGAATATAGATGGCGTGCTTTTCAAGCAGAATGTCGCTGGCTGTCTTGCAGAGTTCCGCATCGCCCACAAAGACGGGCACGATATGCGACGGGTTCGCCATGACGGGAATTTCAGCCGCCGCAAGTGCGGCTTTGGTGCGTGCCACTTGTTGCTGTTGCAGGCGTCGCTCGTCTTGCGATTCTTTCAATTGGTGGACAGCCGCTCCGGCCGCCGCGGCGACGGCTGGCGGCAGAGCGGTTGTGAAGATGAAAGAGGGCGCATAGCTGCGCACCGCATCAATGATGGATTCATCAGCAGCAATATAGCCGCCAAGCGTGCCAAAGCCTTTGGCGAGCGTGCCTTCAATCACATCGATCTGCGACATGACATTTTCGCGCTCACAAATGCCACCCCCGCGCGGGCCATAAAGGCCAACCGCATGGACTTCGTCCACATAGGTCATGGCATTGTATTTTTTCGCGAGTGCGGCGATTTCGGCCACGGGGGCAATATCGCCATCCATCGAATAGAGACTTTCAAACACGACGAGCTTGGCGCGGTCTTGTCCGGCGGCTTTCAAAATCTCTTCGAGATGGGCCGTGTCATTATGGCGGAAGATCACCTTTTCGCAGCCGGAGCGACGCACGCCCTCAATCATCGAATTGTGGTTGAGCGCATCCGAAATGATCAGGCAATTCGGCAAAAGCTCAGCAATGGTCGAAATGGCGGCGAGATTGGAAATCCAACCAGAGGTGAAAGCGAGTGCGCTTTCCTTATGGTGCAAATCAGCCAGTTCAGCTTCTAGCTGCACGAGCGGATGATTGGTGCCAGAAATATTGCGCGTGCCGCCAGCACCCGCGCCATATTTTTCAGCCGCCACGCGCATGGCTTCAATCACTTTGGGGTGGCGACCCATGCCCAAATAATCATTGGAACACCAGATCACGACCTCGCGCGGCGAGGGCTCCTTATCCGTATGCCAAAGCGCAATCGGGAAACGGGAGGCATCGCGTTCGAGATCTGCGAAAACTCGGTAGCGTCGTTCCGCCTTCAGGCGGTCGATCGCTTGGCCGAAGTAACGCCGGTACTCCATTTTCAAACCACCTCGAATGGATGCCCCGATCCTCGGGGCACGCGTGCGCGGACAACCGGAAGACCTTTCTCCCCCGTGAGCCGCAGTCTGGACTGGTTCCAGACTATAAACATTTACGGCGCGGAGCGCGAGGGGACTGATGCGCGCAGGCTAGGTCCCCAGGGTGTCCCGAGCCTTGCGCCAGATCAGGATGGGGCTTTTTGCCTCAGGCGAGGGCGCGTTCGGGTGCCCTTTCACCCCCTTTTTGGGGGAATCGGGGCTCGGTCAGCTTATTTCATCAATAAGTCGCGGATCTGCGACATGCCCAAAGACCCCGGGCCAAGCAGCAGCGCGGCCCAGACCGCAGCCGAGGTCCAATTGGCGATTTGGAAGGGGGTCTTGGGCATCTGGCACGTGCCTGCGACCAGCGGCACGACCGCGCGCAGCGGCCCAAAGAAACGGCCGATAAAGACCCCCGGCCAGCCCCATTTTTCAAAAAAGGCATGGCCTTTGGGCAAGAGGTCTGGGTGTTTTGACAAGGGCCACATGCGCGCGATGGGCTCATGGTAATGGCGCCCCAGCCAGAATGAGACCCAATCGCCAAGGCCTGCCCCCAAGACGGCGCCCAGATAGATCGGCCAAAATTCAATGCCTGAAGCGCCAATCAAAGCGCCAATGCCAATCAAAAGAACGGTCGCGGGAATGAGCAAAGAGATGAGGGCCAAGGATTCGCCAAAGGCGAGCGCGCCAACAATGGGGGCGGCAAATTCTTGGTGCTCGCGCACGAAATCAAGAATGGCGGTGATTTGTGGATTCATGCGCTCAACTCACAATCGTGAGGCGTTCAGCCGCGCGCGTGATGGCCGTATAGAGCCAGCGCGCCCGGTGCTCGCGGAAAGCATAGGATTCATCGAACAAGACAATCTCATCCCATTGCGAGCCTTGAGCCTTATGCACGGTGAGCGCATAGCCAAAATCAAATTCGTCTGAATCACGCCGGAGTGAATAGGGGATTTCCTCTTCACTCTCGAAAAAGGCGGGCAACACGCGCACACGCAAAGGCTTTTTTGTCGGTTCTTCTTCCGGCACAAGCCCCATGCGCAATTTGCCGCTGCGCACAGTGGATGTGGTTTTCACCGTCCAAATGCCCCCGTTGAGAAGCCCCTTTTTGCGGTCGTTTTTTAGACAGACCAAGCGGTCGCCCGCTTCTGGCATCGTGCCAGCAAAGCCAAAAAGCTCGCGCAAACGCTTATTATAGAGGCGGCGCGTTTTATTGAGGCCAACCAAAACTTGATCGGCTTTGGTGACGCTGATCGCATCAATCGCATCGCGCGCAATGACACGGCTCTCCCCATAAGTGCCGCGCTCCAAGCGCCCCCCTTCGCGCACAATCATTGACATGCGCACGATTGGATTATCAGCCTCTTGGCGATGGACTTCTGTGAGCATGAAATCCGGCTCAGCCTCGGTGAAAAAGCCACCACCTTTGACAGGGGGCAATTGCGCGGGATCGCCGAGCACCAAAACAGGGCGACCAAAGGAGAGAAGATCGCGGCCCAATTCTTCATCCACCATTGAACATTCATCAATGATGATGAGGGCTGCCTCATTGGCCGGGCTTTGTTCATTAATGACGAAAGAGGGAATTTCCGCATCGACATCTTGCGCGCGGTAAATCAACGAATGAATGGTGCGCGCGTCATCGCATCCTTTATTGCGTAAGACGAGCGCCGCTTTGCCCGTATAGGCAGCAAAGACAACGTCCCCATCAATGCCTTCAGCAATATGGCGGGCGAGCGTCGTTTTGCCGGTGCCAGCATAGCCAAACAGACGAAAAATTTGCGGATGGCCAGCCTTCAGCCATGTCGCAATATTTTTCAGCGCTTGGTCTTGTTGCGGCGACCAGATTTCACTCACCCCGGCGCCCTCCAGTTCTGCGCGCATCAAAGCTCATGTCGGACATGAAGCCTTGCGCACCGCTTGGCAAGTGACAAGTTGGCAAGCGACAAGTTGGCAAGGGGCCAGTTGGCAAGGGGCCAGTTGGCAAGCGACAAATGGGCTGAAGAAGAGGGGAGAGATTAGGCCCGCATCTGGGCGCGGGCGCCAGTGAGCTGCCCATAGGCCTGCGCCACTTGCACGCTGGCATGGGCGGCTTGGCGAGGCGAGCGCGCATGACGATTGGCAATCACCAGCATCAGTTCATGGACGATTTGGCGATTGGTCTCCGCAATCCGCTCCTCCGCGAGGCCCAAGTGATGCGCATTGCGCGAGACTTCATGTTGAAGCAGATCGACGGAGCCAATGCCGGTGAGCAGGGCCCGCCACAGCATCGTGTGGCAGCGGGTGAGAAATTGCACCTCCAGACGACGCTCCGTCAGATCTGCATAAGCAGAGCTGATCACATCATGAACAATGGGCTCAGCCCATCGCATCATGCCCGGATCATGCAAAGGAAGTGGCGCGTGCATCGAAGGCCCGAAAATTTCAAAAATGGATAAGAAAATGACTGAGGCTGAAACTATGGCTTGGCCATAGAGGCGGCAAGGTGGAATGCGACAAAGGCTTGTGAATTGCAGGAGATTTTTATTCCATAATTTGCTTCACTGGCAAAAAGCGATGGAGGCGCCCCCATGAAAGACTGGATGAAGCTGATTCCGGCATCAGAGCTTGCAACCTATAAGAGTGCAGGCTTCCTGACTAACATGAAATTAGGTGTGCGCCCGGCTCTCATCGTCATTGATGTGACCTATGCTTTCACGGGCTATGAAGGCCAGACGCTCGAAGAGTCTATTGCCAGTTTTGGTTCGGCCTGCGGTCCTGTCTCATGGGAAGCCATGCCGAAAATTCAGCGCTTGATCGATCTGTTTCGTGCGCGAGATTTGCCCATCGTTTTCACCCGCGCCAATGAGGATAATACGCCCCATGCGGGCAAGGCGACGAAATCAAAGCGCAGCAAGGCGCCGCCGCCCGATGCCAATTCTTTTCCGCCCGCCATCACGCCGCAGGCCGGTGAATGGGTTTTGGGGAAGACGCGTGCTTCTGCTTTCTTTCAGACGCCTTTGCTTTCGGGTCTGGTGCAAAAGGGCGTCGATAGTTTGATCTTTTGCGGTGTGTCGACATCAGGCTGTGTGCGCGCTTCTGTCGTCGATGGCTTTTCCAATGGATTTGCGACTTTCGTGGTTGATGATTGTTGTTTTGATCGCTCGCAATTTGCCCATGCGGCCAATCTCTTCGACATGGATGCGAAATATGCATCCGTTGTGTCGCTGGAGGAGATGGAAAAATTAATGGCGCCGTTTAAGGCCAATAAAGCGGCCTAAGGGCCTTATGCATCGGTCGTGCAAATTAAAAAAAATGGCGGGTCAGAGCCCGCCATTTTTCTTATTCGTGGATGCGAGGATTATTTAATCAACTCACCGATCTTGGTGACAATCGGCTTGGGTGTTGAATAGATCTGGCGAATGAGCTTTTCGAGATGTTCGCCATCTTCTGGATCAACATCGAGCTTTTGCTTTTTCGCATCGGCCAAAAAGTCGGGATCTTTCATGGTTTCCATGAACGCCTTGCGCAGCATGGCGAGGCGATCTGGCGGCAGATTGGGCGGCGCGACAAAGGGGCGACCAATGCCTTGGCCTGCATAGAGGAAGGTGATTTCCTGCTTCTGCTGTTCGGTTTTAGCCAGATCATTGATGAAGGGCACGCCCTGCAATTCATGGCTTGGGGCTTCGCCGCCTTGGAAGATGATCTTCACCTTATTATTGGGCAACCAGTCGGGGCGCTTGCCCTTCACACTGTCAAGCGATTCACAAATGCCATCGACTTCGCCGCGTTCCATCGCCAAAAACACATCGGATGAAGAGGGGAAGCCCGCAATCAGTTTAAACTTCATGCCAAGCAATTCTGTCAGCGCTTTGGGATAGGAGCGCGTGCCTGTGCCAGCCCCCGTATCCCCCACAATCAATGTCTTTTTGTAGAGATCATCCACCGTCTGCACATCTGCACCTGTGCGGGCAATGCACACATTGGTTTCGGTTGTCGGCGTGCCAATCCAGCTAATTTTCAACGGATCGAAACGCGCGCCTTCTGCACCTGTCAGCGGACCAAGCGCGGCATCGCGCGCGATAATGCCCATGACGGTGCCATCTTTCGGCGCAATATTGTAAATATTGGAAGCGGCTGCATAGCTGCCCGCACCCGGCATATTTTGCGGCACGCCGGTTGGCTTGCCCGGCAGATGATTGACAATGTGGCGCACGACGGTGCGGCCCCATAAATCATAACCGCCACCCGGACCAAAGCCGATGATCATGGTGAGATTTTTGCCCGCAAAGACATCAGCCGATTGGGCTTGCGCGGGAATGTGCGAAAGCGTGCTGGTGATAACCAACGCGCTGGCAGCGGCGAGAAGCCGTGAAGCAAAAGCCATGTGAGAATGTCTCCCGGTCGTTTCCTAATGTCGCCAGCCATTTTTTGAGGGCGCCCCTTGATGGGCTTGGCTGGATCATGACCGCATGGTCGGGGAAAAGGGCCTTTCCTGTCAACCATGTGGGGCGAGGCGCCAAGTTTGGTTCTTGGTTTGGATCTTGGCTGGTCGATTGGCTCTAAGGTGAGCCGACGACGTAATCAAACAGGGCTTGTGCCGCGCGTGAAAGGCGTGCGCCCCGCTTGTAAGCGATGACGAGCTGCATTTTGCCGTGGCCTTCGCCAAGCTCTTCAATGTGCAGCTCTGGCTTATCCTCGCGTGTGGCGCAAATCGTATGCACAATCGCTTGTCCGGCGCCGCGCGCGACAAGATCTATTGCGGTCTGGCAGGTGGGACATTCGAGCACATTGGAGCGGCCTTCCAAAAAGCCTGAACCACGCAGCCATTGACGAATGGCCGAGCCACGCGGGGCAATGATCAGGCGGCCCTTGTCATTCTCATCATCTTTGCGTGTCACCAAAGCCATTGTCGTGCGCGCCACCACTTTGGCGGCAATGCCTTGTGGAAGGCGCGGAAAGACACCCATGCAGAGATCGGTTGTGCCAGCTTGCAGCGCCGCAAGGGAATCTGAGCGTCGCGCTACGCGCATCGACAATTCGACACGCGGATAGGCAGCGAGAAAATCCTGCATGCGCGGGACAAAGAAGCTGGTGTAATCGCCACCAATGGCCACCGACACTTGCCCCATTTCTTGCGAATGCGCGGCCTCAGTTTTGACGGCGCCAAACATGCGCTCGGCTTCAATCAAAAAAGGCGCAAGATCTCGCAGGAAATTTTCACCCGCCGCCGTCAAAGCCAAACCATTGGGCAAGCGGCGAAAGAGCTGCACCTCCAAAACCTCATCCAGCCGTTTCAGCTTGGCCGAAATGGCTGGAATGGTCAGTCCAAGCTGCGTGGCCGCGGCCGCCAAAGTGCCGTGGGTCGCCACCAGTTGAAAGGCGCGCAATTTGGCAAAATCTAAATCTTCCAGGCGCATCCAGGCCCCTCCCGAGGAAGACATTAAATTATTTTGTATCTCTTTTCCAAACCTTTCAATTTACTTCGAGTGTTGTGACTTTAGTCTAAGTCGAAAGGCGTGGGGCCACCCTGCCTCTGGGAGGAATGAGAAATGTTTGACGTCATGTTCGGGGCGCTGGGCGCCCTCGTGACCAATCCACAAACAATGGGCCTGATGCTGGTCGCGGTGATGATTGGCCTGATTGTTGGCGCAACGCCCGGCATTGGTGGCCGTTTGTCGATTGCACTCGCCATTCCCTTTGTCTTCGGCATGGATATGACGCAGGGCGCCGTCTTCTTGCTCTGCATGCATGCCGTGAATGGCACATCGGGCCAGATTTCCTCCATCATGTTTGGTGTGCCGGGCGATGGCGATGATGCGGCCACGACGATTGATGGCTATCCAATGGCGAAGAAGGGTGAAGCAGGTCGTGCGCTTGGCGCATCCATCACCGCTTCTGGCGTCGGCGGCATTATCGGCGCGATTGTCTTTGCGGTGATGATCCCCGTGCTTGAGCCCATTGTCTTGGCCTTCTCGCCGGCTGAATTTTTCTTGCTCGCCATTCTTGGCATCACCTTTATCGCCTTTCTTGCGGGCGGCGATAATATTTTCAAGGGCATGATCGTTGGTCTGTTTGGCATGATGCTGGCGACCATCGGTATGGATCCGCAGACAGGCACTGCGCGTTATGCAGGCGATTATCTCTTCCTCTGGGACGGTGTGTCGCTTGTCACATGCGTGCTCGCACTTTTCGCTGTGCCAGAAATGATCACCTTGGCGGTCAAGGGTGGTTCGATTGCCGCCATTTCGATGGAAAATGTGAAATTTTCTTACAAGCAAATTTTCCAAGGCGTGATGGAAGTGCCCCGTCATTGGTTCTTGGCGCTGCGCACCTCCATCATCGGCGCGATGATTGGCATGGTGCCGGGGCTCGGCGGTTCTGCGGCTGCATGGCTTTGCTATGGTCATGCGGTGCAAACCTCCAAACATCCAGAGCGTTTCGGTCATGGTGCAGTGGAAGGCGTGATTGCACCTGAAACAGCGTCCAATGCGAAAGAAGGCGGATCGCTTCTACCCACACTCTTCTTCGGCATTCCAGGATCATCTGGCATGGCGGTGATGATGGGTGCGTTCCTCATCCTTGGCATTCAGCCAGGCCCCGCCATGATCACCAAACATCTTGATCTGGTGTGGACGCTGATCTGGGCGCTGGTGGTTGGCAATTTGATTGCGGTGAGCTTTCTGCTTTTCATCACGCGTTGGGTCGCCGTGCTGACATTCATCAATGCCACTATGCTCGTGCCATTCATTGTCGTCTTGGTGGTGATCGGGGCCTATGTGAATGAAGGCCAGTGGGAAAATCTTTTGATCCTGCTTGCAATGAGTTGCGTGGGCTATGCCATGTTGCGCGCCAATTGGCCGCGCGCGCCCTTTGTGATCGGTTTGGTGCTTGGTCGCATTGCAGAGGAATCGCTTCATAAAGCCCTTGATTTATGGGGCATGGCCTTCTTCACGCGCCCCATTTCGCTGGTCTTGATCGCTATGATCATCGCCACTATTGCGCTTGCGATTTATCGCAGCCGCAAACCCAATGCTCTCGATCACATGCAGGTGTCGGCATGATTATGATTCAACGTCAATCCATGACGGTCTTCATGCTGGCCGTCTTTTCCATCATGGTTGTGATTGCTTTCTCCTATCCCGAAGGCGCGCGCTTCATGCCGCTAACGGTCGGCATTCCGGGCATTCTTCTATGCTGCCTGCAAATTGCCCTCGACTTCCGCAAGAAAGTGGGTGTGCAGGACGAAGAGAAAGATGAAATCCATGAAGCGGAATTGAAAGCCGCCAAACTTGTTGGTCACAATGTCGAATTTGGTCATGCGGCTGTGATTGACGCACCCAAAGACCAAAAAGAAGAAGCGCGTCGTGAACTCATCACATGGGGATATTTCTTGGGCTTTCTATCGGGCGTCCTGCTCTTTGGTTTTTGGGCATCGATCCCGATTTTCTTGCTCTCTTTCTTGAAAGAGCGCGCAGGCGCCACGTGGACGAAGTCGATCACGCTGACGTGCATTGCATCCGTTGCCTTCTATTTCATCTTTGCAAAAGGTCTGGGTGTCTCGCTCTACACGGGTTTGCTCACTGGGCTCATTCTGGATCGCATTGCGGGTTGATCCGCCGCGCATGTGGAGGACATGATGAAAAACATGCTGAAGATTTTTGCCGCATCAGTCGCCACTTTGGCTGTGACGCAGGCGCAAGCGGCTGATGAGGGCGCTGGCTTCTTCAAAGACAAGACCGTGACTTATATTGTCGCGACCTCTCCCGGTGGCGGTTATGATTCTTACGGTCGTCTGGTCGCTGAATATATGCAACGCGCGCTGCCGGGTTCTACTTTTGTCGTCAAAAATATGCCGGGTGCGGGCCACATCATTGGCACCAACGCGATTTATGCATCCAAGCCCGATGGTTTGACGCTGGGCACATTTAACACAGGCCTCATCTATAATCAGATTGTTGGCGCACAAGGTGTCAAATTTGATCTGTCAAAAATGAGCTGGATTGGTAAAGCGGCGTCTGATCCGCGCGTGATTGTTGTCGCTTCACAATCACCAATCAAAACATTTGCTGATTTGCAGGCACAAAAGACGCCGGTGAATTTCGCAACAGCAGGACCAGGCTCAGCCTCTTATGTTGAGACCGTCATTCTCACCAATACGCTGAAACTGCCGGTGAAGAATTTGACGGGCTATAATGGCACCGATGACCAGCTCGCCATGCGTCGCGGCGAAATCATTGGTTCAATTGCGTCCCGCTCGTCCTATTCGACCTTTATCGAAAATGGCTATGGCCGTTACATCGCCCAGATCGGGGGCAATGAGAAGGACGTGCCTCAACTTTCTTCACTTGTGAAAGATTCCAAAGCGCTTGAATTGATCGCTTTGGTGCAATCCCAGGGAGACATTGCGCGCCTGACCGCTGGCCCGCCCGGTATTCCGGCTGAGCGACTGAAAGTTCTGATTGAGGCCTATAAGAAGGCGATGGAAGATAAGGAATTGCAGGCGCGCGCAGAAAAGCTTGAAAAGCCTGTAGAGCCGGCCTATGGCGAAGATGTCGCCAAAGCCATTGCCAAAGCGCTCAACCAGTCGGAAGAAACCAAGCAATTGCTGGCTGAAGCCCTGAAGAGCGAAAAGAAATAAAAATAAGAGCGGCGCGGGGCAGAATGTGTCTCGCGTCTCTCCATCACCAATCAAGAAAACAAGGGAGCCCCGCGCATGAGTGATGTACCGACCCCGCAGGAAAAACTCGACGGCCGTTATTTGGTCGAACCCTATCTTGATTGGGTGAAGAAGCAGAACATCCCCGTCCATGAAGATTTTGGCTTCGATCTGCTGGCGGTCGAGACGAAAGATTGGGCTTGGTATGACGCGAAGGGCTGTTTCAACCATGCCCACGGTCGCGGCGATTTTATGGCCAATTATCTGATCGAAGTTTTGCCGGGCAAAAAGACACGCCCCGTGAAACATCTCTATGAAGCTTTTTTCATGGTGCAGGCAGGCTTTGGCTCAACAACTGTCTGGCTGCCCTCTGGCGACAAGCACACATTTGAATGGGGCCCGAAGGCACTCTTCGCCATTCCGCTTAATTGCGAATATCAAATCTTCAATTCGTCGGGCAAAGAAAGCGCGCGCATTTCGGTGACGCATGACGCACCGCTGACGCTCAATCTCTATCACAATGAAGATTTCGTCTTTAACAACCCCTGCAAATTCCCAGAGCGCGCAGGTGCTGCCAACCAGTTCCAGGGCGAGGGCGAGCATCTGGAAGTCGTGCGCGGCGATGGCAAGGCCAAGCTCAATCTCTGGGAAACGAATTTCGTTCCCGATCTCACGGGCTTTAAGCTTTATGATCTGGGCGAGCGCGGCAAGGGCTCTAAAAACGTGTCTTTCGTTCTGGCGGATTCGACCATGCATTCGCATACGTCCGAGATCCCGGTTGGTCGCTATAAGAAAGCGCATCGTCATGCGGCGGGTACGCATGTTCATGCTGTCTCGGGCGAAGGCTATTCATTGCTCTGGTATGAAGGCGACGAGAAATTTGTCGAAATTCCTTGGCGCCACGGCATTATGTATGTGCCGCCGTTCTGGATGTTCCACCAGCATTTCAACACGTGCCCCGATCCGGCGCGCTATGTGGCCTGCTCGATGGGCTCGCGCCGCTATCCTTTCATCTCGCTGCGCAAGCGTTCGGCCGAAGGCTATGGCTCGCTGTCGATCCAGCAAGGCGGCCGTCAGGTGGAATATGAAGATCAGGATCCGCGCATCCATCGCAAATGGCTCGATGCCATCGACCAATCGGGCGTGAAGTCGGATATGGGCGATATTTTCGACGAGCCTAAAATCCGTGCGCTCGATATGAGCAAGATCACGGGGCCGATTTATACGCCACAATCAATTGGCCCGGCCGTCTAAGACCAAAAGAGGGGCTCGCTTAGCGGGCCCCTTTTTGTTGTAATCAAAAAAATAATATTTTGGGGAGGACGGCATGGCCACATCATGGCGCGTCATCATGTCTGCAGCCGCTGCGCTCAGCGCTTGGCACATAGCACCTGCGCAGGCAGATGATTTTTATCATGGCAAACGCTTGGTAGTTATTTGCTCCTCCGCACCGGGCGGTGGTTATGATCAATTGGCACGGCTTTTATCGCGCCATATTGCGCGCCACATTCCCGGCGAGCCTTCCGTCGTTGTGCAAAATATGCCGGGCGCTGAAGGCATTAAAGCAGCCAATTATATTTATAATCTCGCGCCGCAAGATGGCACTTATATTGGTGGTTTGCCGCGCACCATCACCATGTCAAAAGTCTACGGGCTGCATGATCATGGCGTGCAATTTGATATTGAAAAATTCCATTGGCTTGGATCGCTCAAGCGCGACACGGGCGTGCTGGTCGTTAATACAAAATCGGGCATAACGTCGCCGCAAGATCTGAAAGCGCGCATCGTCTCTGTGAGTTCGCAGGCAGTCACTTCTGCCAATTCTGTCTATGCGCGTCTGTTGAATGAAACATTCGGTTCGAAACTCAAACCCGTTGAAGGCTATGAGGGATCAACAGCCGGCATGCTTGCGGTGGAGCGCGCTGAAGTGGATGGGCATATTTCGGGCGGCATGACAGCACCTGTGAAAAGCCGCATTGCGAGTTGGATGAAAGCGGGCCAAGCGCAAGTCATTGTGCAATTTGGGTTGCGCCAAGATCCAGATTATCCGCAAGCGCCTGCGGCTTTAGATCTTGTCACCGATCCTCACGCACGCCGCCTCTTGGAAACAGCTTTCACCGAGCAAGAAGTCGGTGCGCCTTATGTATTGGGCCCCAAAGTGCCCAAAGCACAAGTCGAGATCATTGAACGCGCTTTTGCTGCCATGATCAAAGATCAGGCTTTCCTGGATGATGCCAAGCGCGAAGATGCTGCCGTCTCGCCGATGAATGCACGCGAGGCCGAAGCAGTGGTGGCGCGAACCTTCCATGTTCCGCCCGATATTGTTGCTGAATTGCGGCGTATTGCGCGCGGGCAATGACGGGAAGGAAAGATAAGGAGACGAAGATGAAACGCATTGTTGCTCTCTGCGCTCTCTTGATGACGTTCGGCATGTCATCAGCACAAGCCCAGCAAGGTCAGCCGATTGATATTGATGGCACGCGTGTTGTGTTATTGCGCCCGAAAGGCACACCACAAGCCAGCATTATTCTATTGCCTGGCGGTCAGGGCTATATTGGCGTCACATCAGACGGTCGTGTAACGCGCGGCGTCAATAATTCACTTGTCCGCTCTTATGAAGATTTTTTAAAGCGCGGCCTTGCTGTGATGATTATTGAATATAATACCAATCTGCGGGCAGCTGTGGATTATATGAGGGCCGTTAAACGCCCGGTGTTGGTGGCCGGTACAAGCCGTGGCACTTTGCGCGCAGCCGAAGGCATTGCCAAAGGCGCTAAGCCGGATCGGTTGATTTTAACATCGGGTTTTTTGAGTGCAGAATCAGGCAATCCCAAATTAAATGTTATGTCGATTTTAGGCACGCCAGATGCTTTGCCGCCTACGTTGATTGTGCATCATCGCAATGATTTCTGTCGCTTCACCTTACCTGCCGGCGTTGCCCCTTTTTTGAAATGGGCGGGCAGCAAAGCCCGCGTAACATGGCTTGATGGCGGCGAAAACGAAGATGATGCCTGCCAATCTTACGCCCATCACGGTTTTAATGGCATTGAATCACGCATGGTCGCGGCGGTTGCGGGTTTCCGTTGAGGCAAAAAAGAAGCCGCCGGCACAATGCCTGGCGGCTCAAGTCGGGGAGGAAACGCGCCAAGGGCGCAGATCAAAAGCTAAACCTGTTTCGCTGTGAGACAAGTACCAAGTGATGAATTCATTTTGATTGTCACGCGCTGTTGCAATTTCATCATCGACTTTCGTCCGCGACCAAGCCGCACAGCCACCAAGGTCTTAAATCTTCTGATGTGTTTGGCAGCACGTCTCATCAGGGCTTGCATGAGATAATTTTGCTTGTCATGGTCGCCCCATCGAAAAGCTTGTTTTAAAAATAGCGCTGGTGGAGATGAAATATGCCAAAAGGTTACATTATTGTGCGCGTGGATGTGAAAGATCCGGATGCATATGCGCGCTATGCAGCGGCCACGGCAGATGCGGTGAAGAAATTTGGTGCTCGCCCGCTGGTGCGTGGTGGCAAGCATGAGGCGCTGGAAGGCACGGCGCGTACGCGCAATGTCGTGATGGAATTCGACAGCTATGAGCAGGCGCGCGCTTATTATTATTCGCCCGAATATCAGGCCGCGCGCCAGCACCGCCTTGGCGCTGCCGATGGGGAATTTGTTTTGGTTGAGGGCGTTTGAGCCCAAAAGGCCAGCAGATTGCTGGCCATTTGCGCAGCAATTCCATTCTTTCCGCAAAGGCTTTGGCCTCATCAGGGTTAATCTGATGGGGCCGATTTCATTGGGCGTGTTTTTCTCTTTCTCAATCGGGCTCGGCTAATCTGCCTTCTTTCAGCGGAGGGATTGTGATGAAGAGATTTTCTGAATTGGCCGGTCTGGTCGCGGGCGTTGCTCTGCTGCTTGGCGCGCTGGTCATCGTTGAGCCCTATGTCACCCGTGAGGCTCCAATCCAAACGGTGGAGCTTATCAGAGGTGCAGATGAGTAAGGGCCAAAGGTTGCCCGGTCGGTTTGTATTTCAACTGCAAACTCGGATTTATTAAAAAAATCGCGTTCCCGGTTGGTATCGCTTTTTCTCCTGACTGCTAAGGTCTCCCTGCTCTTTGTTAGGAGGGTGCCATGCGGTTTCTTTATCTCCTCGCGATCGGATTGAGTTGTTCTGCGATCCCATCTTTCGCTCAAGCACCTGATACATCTGCCGCTATCAATGCAGCGGGTTATTTCGCCAGGTGTCAAAAATTTACCTGTGATGGGAGCCCGCTCGTTCCTTATACGCTTAAAAAGGGCGATATATGCCCGACAATGTGGCAACGACTTAACTTTATTAACGTCCAAGAAATTGAAGCAATAAATACCAGAAAACTACTCGGGACCCAGTTTATTTGTTCTCAAGCGGTTCCAAACAAAATCATTTGCAAGCCAAATGTGAAAGTTCGAACTACGCCTTGTGCTTTTCCTCCTCCATGATCGAATATTCAGGATAACACATTAAAAAAAAGGGGCCGGTGGTGAGCCGGCCCTTTTATGTCTCAAAGCTCTTTGCCAAGCAGCCGGTCGAGCGACCAAGGCCCGCCGCCGCGTAGTGCAATGGCAAAGCACATAATGCCCCAGAGCAAAGTATATTCGTAGCCTTTGGCGAGCCAACCAAAGCCATTGCCCCAATAGACCACGAAGGTCAGGAAGGCCATTTCAATGGCATTGGCGGCGGCGAAGAAGCGCGTGAACAGGCCAAGCATGATGCAGACCCCGCCGAGCCCTTCAACAAAGGTCAGAAAGAAGGAGAGCGGATAGTTGATGTCAGCCAGATAAGGCACGGTGATATTGAGCTGCTTGGTCTGCGCTTCCATGCCGCGCGCAATCTTGCCATAGCCATGAACGGCCAGGACCCAGCCCACGCCCAAGCGCACCACGACCCAAGAAAAGGGTACGGAAAAATCATAAAAGCGCGCCAGCTTGGGGAAGAAAAGCGCGGGTTCCCGGTCGAGTTTCATAAATCCTCCTCGGCGGGAATCTTGTTGCTGCTTTTGGTGCGATTCCCTTGAGGAGCAGTTTAAAACGAGATGAGCGGCGAGGAAAGGCAATGCGCGATGAATGGATGACGTGGACCAAGAACAAAGTCCACGGATTCTCCACGGATCAATCTGCCATGTTCCGGCATCGCTCGCGCATTTGCTGCCGAATAGCTGAAAACGGCCGGGCAAGGGTTGCGTGAGTTTTCAAAGAGATAAATGGTGCTGCCAGAGAGGATCGAACTCTCGACCTCTCCCTTACCAAGGGAGTGC
>CAWUNF010000003.1:0-16430 GCA_963923195.1 uncultured Hyphomicrobiales bacterium
AGATCCTCTCTGGTCTCGTGGGCTCGGAGATGTGTATAAGAGACAGGCCCATGAGGCGCTGCATTTCTTCCTCGAGCGATTCAATATTCATCGACAGGCGCGGCGGCTCTGATTTGACGGGCTCGGGCGTGGGCGGGGCGATCGGCGCTTTCACCTCCGGCGCACGCGGCGGGCTTGCGGGTTTGGGTGTCGGCAGCGGATTGGCGCGCGGCATAGGCGGCGTTGGGCGCAGATCCACAGGTGGCGCAACAGAGGCCGGCGTCACCAAGGATGAGGGGGATTGCGACAGGCGCGGCTCGGGTGCTGGGGCCTGATGGGGCGCCAAGACCGGCTCCCGCCGAAGCTCGCCCATCATCGGTTGCGCCCGTTCAATGGCGCTTTCAATCACCAAATCATTGGGACCACCAATCATGAGGAGATGTTCGACATTGTCCCGGCGGATGATGACGAGCTGGCGATGGCGGTCGAGATCAAACGCATCGACAATGCCAAGCCTGCGCCCCGACGATGGCTTAATGCCCCGCCCCCATGCCCGCATGATCAAAGCAAGGGCCAGAGCAACCACGCAAATCGCAATGAAGATGGCGAGAAACGAGCCAATCCGGCCATCCAACAAAGAGCTCAAAGACATCTCCTTTTCGTGCCCATTTCTTCCGCAACGGAATGGAGCCTGTGCGGCCCCGATCTGGCGGTGAGACTAGCATTTTCGTTAACATAGATTAACCCTGACGCGCGCCTTATGGTTGAAAAGAGGTGAATAGAGGCCACAAACATTCGCAAAGCTGGCGCGCAAGCGACCCGAGCGCGTGAAAACGGGAGACCGCAAAGCATTTTTGTGCGATTGCAAAGACGGCTGACAAACCCCATCCTTCGCACGAATCGGCTTTTGACCTCGTGAAGCGGGGCCATTTCGGGACTTGAATATTATGGTGAAACCGCCCGCTTCCGGCTCGCTTGACCGGACGGATCGCTCAGGCAGTCCGGGCCTTGTGCTCGTGCTGGCGCTGTTGCTGGTTGGTGCTGCGGCCGCGCTTTCGCTTGTGCCGCAAGAACTGGCGGGGCGTTTCACCATTGGCCTGCTCGCGCTGCTCGCCATTTGCGGTGTGATCGCGCTTTTTGCTTATGCGGCTGGCTTTCTCAATCTTGCCGGACAGGCCGCGCGCAATGATGTCACCAAAACTTTGGCCGATACGGCGCCCGAAGGCCTGCTGGTCACGCAAAGCAATGGCGAGATCATTTTCGCCAATGAAGCCTATCTCGCCCTATGTGGCGCACAAGAGACCGCTGACCTGCGCACGGTTGAACGCCTCTTCTCAGGCACGTCAGAAGTCTCGGAAGCTGTCTATCGGCTGGCGCAAGCCGCGCGTGAAGGCAAACGCGCAACCGAAGAATTGCGTCTCTCGCCGCCACTCTCCGGTGAAGGCAATGTCGGCTGGTATCGTATTCGCGTGCGCCCATTGGAGCGCGATGGTGACACGCGCACCACACTTTGGTCCGTGGCGGATGTGACGCGCGAGCGCAAGCGGCATGAAAATGTTTTTCAAGAGCTGCAACATGCCATTGATTTTCTCGATCATGCGCCGGCTGGCTTTTTCTCAGCCGATAGCGATGGCGCGGTGACTTATATCAATGCCACGCTCGCTGCTTGGCTTGATTATGATCTCGCCCAAGTTGGCTCTGGTGGATTGAAACTCACCGATCTTGTGGCGGGTGATGGCGCAGCTTTGCTCTCCTCGACAGCCGGTGCGGCAGGTGAAGTGCGCACCGAGCAATTGGATGTTGATCTCAAGCGGCGCAATGGACAAAGCCTGCCTGTGCGGCTTTTGCATCGCGTGGCCTTTGGCCATGATCGCACGCCCGGCCCCTCACGCACGCTTGTCATCAACCGCGCACCGGGTGAAGAACAGGCGGAAGATTTGCGCGCGGCCGAAGTGCGCTTTGCGCGTTTCTTCAACCAAACACCAATGGCCATTGCCGCTGTTGACAGCGAGGGGCGCATCACGCGCGCCAATGCGGCTTTTGCCAAACTCTGCCCGCGCGCCCATGAAATGCGCAATCTCTATGCGGGTGTGGCAGATCGCGAGCATGAACAATTGCGCGCCGCCCTTTCTGCTGCAATGGCCGGCAAAAGCGAAATCGTGCCTGTTGATGCGACCTTGCTGGGCGATAAGACGCAATCAGCGCGCTTCTTTGTTTCAACCGCCGAAGACATGGGCGATGGCACACGCGCCCATATTTATGCGCTCGACACAACCGAACAGCGCGCGCTGCAAGAGAATTTTGCGCAAGCCCAAAAGATGCAAGCCATTGGTCAGCTCGCAGGTGGCATTGCACATGACTTCAACAATGTGCTCACCGCCATTATCGGCTATTCCGACCTTCTACTCGCCAATCACCGACCGACTGATCCGTCCTTCCAGGACATTATGCAGATCAAGCAAAACGCCAATCGCGCGGCCGCACTCACGCGCCAATTGCTGGCTTTCTCGCGTCGCCAGACCTTGCGCCCGCAAGTGCTGCAATTGAGCGATGTGCTGGCTGATTTGCAAATGCTCTTGCGCCGATTGGTGGGCGAAAAAATCGAGCTTGATGTCAAACACGGCCGCGATTTGTGGCTCGTCAAAGCTGATCTCAATCAATTTGAACAAGTCATCGTCAATCTTGTCGTCAATGCGCGCGATGCAATGGCTGATGGTGGCAAAATTCATGTGCGCACGCGCAATGTGACCTCGGCTGAATGTGCGCTCTTCCGCCAGCCCACACTGACGCCGGCTGATTATGTCGCGATTGAAGTGGAAGATAATGGCTCCGGCATTCCAGCCGATGTGATGGATAAAATCTTTGAGCCTTTCTTCACGACCAAAGAAGTCGGCAAAGGCACGGGCCTTGGCCTGTCGATGGTCTATGGCATTGTGAAACAGACAGGCGGCTGGGTGTTTTGTGAAAGCGAAGAAGGTCGCGGCACAATTTTCCGCATCTTCCTGCCCCGCCATGTGGCGCAAGCTGAAGACGCCCAACCCCGCGAAAGCGTGAAAGCACCGGCCGCTGATCTCACCGGACATGGCACCATTCTGCTCGTCGAAGATGAAGAGGCCGTGCGTGCCTTTGGTGCGCGTGCCCTCGTCTCGCGCGGCTATAGCGTGCTGGAAGCCGCCTCCGGCTTAGAGGCGCTCGATGTGGTCGAGGCCAATGCCGGCCAAATTGATCTCATTGTCTCCGATGTCGTCATGCCCGAAATGGACGGACCGACAATGTTTGGCGAATTGCGCAAGCGCGGCGTCTCGGCCAAGATCATTTTCGTCTCCGGCTATGCCGAAGATGCTTTCGCCAAAAACCTGCCTGAGGGTCAGGACTTCGGCTTTTTGCCCAAGCCCTTCACGCTGAAACAGCTTGTCGAGGCCGTCAAAGGCGCGCTGGGATAGACCTAGCGAATCTCCCCCTCCTCCCGCAAAGGCTGCGCTGATCGCCAGATCGGCACTTGGGACAAATGACGCTCGAAGTGACAAACCATTTTGTCATCCTAAAGCTTATAATGAGCAGCAAATTAACGGTTGAATTGATCTAACCAATTGATTTTACTTCTCCCCTTAAGATTTATTCACTTTGATCAAATGAGAACAAAAAAAGAACTTGCAGACGAGAACAAAGAGAGTACACTCCTTTCACAGTCAATTTTTGAACCGTCATTGCAGGGCCTAAGCCCCTCGTGTCAGAAGGAATGAAGCCATGAGCCAAGCGAATCTCCGCGTCGTCGAAGGAAACAGTTCCGTGGACAAGACCAAAGCCCTTGATGCCGCCCTCTCTCAGATCGAGCGCGCCTTCGGCAAGGGCTCGATCATGCGCTTGGGTAAGAACCAGCAGCCGGTCGAAATCGAGACGGTTCCCACGGGTTCGCTCGGCCTCGACATTGCGCTGGGCGTCGGTGGCCTGCCGCGCGGTCGTATCGTGGAAATCTATGGTCCAGAATCCTCTGGTAAGACGACGCTGACCTTGCATGTCATTGCAGAAGCTCAGAAGCGTGGTGGCGTTTGCGCCTTCGTTGACGCTGAGCATGCGCTCGACCCGGTCTATGCCCGCAAGCTTGGCGTCAATCTCGATGACCTTTTGATCTCGCAGCCCGACACGGGCGAACAGGCACTCGAAATCACCGACACGCTCGTGCGCTCAGGCGCGGTCGATGTGCTGGTGGTGGATTCGGTTGCAGCGCTCACCCCGCGTGCTGAAATCGAAGGTGAAATGGGCGAAGTGCAGCCGGGCCTGCAAGCGCGTCTCATGAGCCAGGCTTTGCGCAAGCTCACCGCTTCGATCTCGCGTTCCAATACGATGGTGATTTTCATCAACCAGATCCGCATGAAGATTGGTGTGATGTATGGTTCGCCTGAGACGACAACCGGCGGCAATGCGCTGAAATTCTACGCTTCTGTGCGTCTTGATATTCGCCGCATCGGCGCGATCAAGGATCGTGAAGAAGTCATTGGTAATCAGACCCGCGTGAAAGTGGTCAAGAACAAAGTCGCCCCGCCCTTCAAGCAGGTTGAATTCGACATTATGTATGGCGAAGGCGTTTCGAAAATGGGCGAGCTGGTCGATCTCGGCGTCAAGGCCGGCGTGGTCGAAAAGTCCGGCGCATGGTTTTCTTATGACAGCCAACGCCTCGGCCAGGGTCGCGAAAATGCCAAGGCTTTCTTGAAGCAAAATCCAGATGTGGCCGACAAGATCGAACAGACGATCCGCGCCAATGCTGGTCTGATTGCTGAAAAAATCCTCGAAAATGGCACGGAAGAGCCAGAGGCCGAGAACGACGAATAAGAACGAGTAGGCTGAAGCGCTCGAGGCTTTTCGAGCGCTTCCCCCACATGGCCTCACCGAGGCCCGATCTGCGGCAAATGATGCGCGCAGACCCTATTCTGGACGGATCCGAGGGCAAGCTTGGTTGCCGCCCGCGCCGCCCGAAGCCAAATTGCGGAAGGTCCCCCCGCATCTTTGGCCGGATCCGTCCAGCTCATCTCCCCTGTCCCGCCCATTTCGCGCGCCTCACAGCTCAAAACACCTGTCAAAACAGGGCGAATTGAGGCCGATCTCTCAGACCTCCAGCTCTCGACTCATGACGCTGCCCCCGCTAGAACGGGCGCGGTTTGAAAGCGGGGCAAAAGCCCTGTTTTTGCGGGGCCAAATTTTTTTAGCCCTTGTGATGGATCACCCGAAGTCGCTATGGCGGGTTTGGGAGCGAATGAAGCGAGCGCAAACGAGATGAGCGGCGTTAACGAAATTCGGTCGACCTTTCTCGATTTTTTCAAGGCCAATGGACATGAATCCATTGCCTCTTCGCCGCTTGTTCCGCGCAATGACCCGACCCTCATGTTTACCAATGCGGGCATGGTTCAATTCAAAAATGTTTTTACCGGCGTTGAAAAGCGCCCCTATACGCGCGCAACCTCTTCACAAAAATGCGTCCGCGCGGGTGGCAAGCATAATGATTTGGAAAATGTCGGCTATACGGCGCGCCACCACACATTCTTTGAAATGCTCGGCAATTTCTCTTTTGGCGATTATTTCAAAGAAGAAGCGATTTCGCTTGCTTGGAAACTCATCACCAAAGAATTTGGTCTGAACAAAGACCGCCTGCTCGTCACCGTCTATCACACGGATGATCAGGCCGCCGATCTTTGGAAGAAGATTGCGGGTTTCAAAGATGAACGCATCATCCGCATTCCGACATCTGACAATTTTTGGGCAATGGGTGATACGGGCCCTTGCGGTCCCTGCTCTGAAATTTTCTACGATCAAGGTGAAAGCGTAGCCGGTGGCCCGCCCGGTTCGCCTGATGAAGATGGCGATCGTTTCTTGGAATTCTGGAACCTCGTCTTCATGCAATATGAGCAGGTGACGAAGGACGAGCGCATCGAATTACCAAAACCCTCGATTGATACGGGCATGGGTTTGGAGCGCATTGCCGGCATTATGCAAGGTGTCACCTCCAATTATGAGATTGATCTGTTCAAGACGCTGATCAAAGCATCCGAAGAAGTGATTGGTGTTTCCGCGCAAGGTGAGCGCACGGCGAGCCATCGCGTCATTGCGGATCATTTGCGCGCCTCTGCTTTCTTGGTGGCGGATGGTGTGAACCCATCCAATGAAGGGCGCGGCTATGTGCTTCGCCGCATCATGCGCCGGGCTATGCGTCACGCGCAGATTCTGGGCGCCAAAGAGCCGGTGATGTATAAGCTCGTGCCGGCGCTCGTGCGCGAAATGGGTGCGGCCTATCCTGAACTTATCCGCGCGGAAGCCACGATCACCGACACGCTGAAGACTGAAGAGAGCCGTTTCCGCACCACCCTCGTGCGCGGCCTGTCTATTCTAGATGATGAAACGAAAAATTTGGGCGCTGGCGGAAAATTGTCCGGCGAAGTCGCATTCAAACTCTATGACACTTATGGCTTCCCGCTCGATTTGACGCAGGATGCTTTGCGTCTGCGCAAGATTGATGTCGACACGGATGGCTTTAATGCCGCGATGGAACGCCAGCGCGCGGAAGCGCGCAAGGCATGGTCGGGTTCCGGCGAAGCAGCAACGGAAACTGTGTGGTTTGGCATTCGCGAAAAGCACGGTGCGACAGAATTTTTAGGCTATGGCACGGAAACAGCCGAAGGCATTGTTGCGGCTCTCGTGCGCGATGGCAAAGAGGCGAATGCGCTCAAGGCTGGCGAGAGCGGCTTCATCATCGTCAATCAAACGCCTTTCTATGGCGAGTCTGGCGGCCAGGTCGGCGACACAGGCGTGATGGCTGCGGCTGGCGTGAAAGTGCAGATTTCGAACACGCAGAAAAAGCTTGGCGATCTTTTCGTGCATGAAGCCAAAGTGCTCGAAGGCCAAGTGACGATTGGCGCGGCACTTGAACTGCATGTTGATCATGCGCGCCGCTCGGCCATTCGCGCCAATCATTCAGCAACCCATTTGCTGCATGAAGCTTTGCGCGTGGTGCTCGGCGATCATGTGGCGCAAAAGGGTTCGATGGTCTCGGGCGATCGTCTGCGTTTTGACTTCACGCATAATAAGCCGATCAGCGATGATGAACTCGCGCAGATTGAGGATATTGCCAATCAGGTCGTGCTGCAGAATGAAGCCGTTGTCACGCGCTTGATGGCGGTGGATGAGGCCATTCAATCGGGTGCGCGCGCTTTGTTTGGCGAAAAATATGGCGATGAAGTGCGCGTGGTGACGATGGGAACGACGGATGGTCCGAATGGTCCGCGCCCCTTCTCCGTTGAACTCTGCGGGGGCACGCATGTCGCACGCACGGGTGACATTGGTCTTGTGACCATTGTGAGCGAAGGCGCTGTGGCCTCTGGTATTCGCCGCGTGGAAGCCAAGACGGGCGATGCAGCGCGCCACCATCTCAATGGTGAATCGCGTGCCTTGCAAGAACTCGCAAGCCTGTTGAAGACACCGGCTGATGATGCCGCCGTGCGCCTTCATGCTTTGCTGGAAGAACGCAAAAAGTTGGAACGCGAATTGACCGACGCGCGCAAGAAACTTGCAATGGGCGGTGGCAGTGGTAGCGGCGCCGACAATGCAATGAAAGAGATTGCAGGCGTCAAACTTTTTGCACGCGCTGTCACGGGCGTCGAAATGAAAGATTTGAAGTCGCTGGCTGATGAAGCCAAGACCCAAGTCGGCTCTGGCATTGCAGCGATTGTCGGCATTGCTGATGATGGCAAGGCCGGCGTGGTCGTGGGTGTGACGGCCGATCTGACCAGCCGTTTCAATGCGGTTGATTTTGTGCGCGTGGCCTCAGAAGCACTCGGTGGCAAGGGTGGCGGTGGGCGCCCAGATATGGCGCAAGCTGGCGGCCCCGATGGCGCTAAAGCTGATGAGGCTTTGAAAGCCATTGCCGATCTTCTGGCAAACAAGGCCGGAGCTTAAAGAAGGCGGCTTTCGAGCCGCCTTTCTTTCATCGCAAATCGCGCGCAGATTTGACGCATCGCAAGGCACAAGCGGCCTGAAAGATCATGCTCATGCTTATGCTCACGCCTTGCAGGAGCGCGCGCCATGTTTCGCAATATTCTTGTGCCGGTTGATCTGGCTGAAATCTCCATCGCAAAAGCTGCTCTTGAACAAGGAGCGGAACTTGCCACGCAATCAGGCGGCGCTTTGCGCTTGGTCAATGTGCAAACGCTTTTGCCTGCCACTTTCATGGATTATGTGCCCGCCGATTTTGATGCCGAGATGAAAGACAATGCGGAACATGCTCTGAACCAAATTGCAGACAAAGTGCCGCTGCCCCGCGAGCGCGTGTCAATCAGCGTGCGGCTTGGTGGTGTCTATCCAGAAATTTTGGCCGAGGCTGATTCATGGGGCGCGGATTTGATCGTCATTGGTTCACATAGGCCTGCTATGTCGACTTATCTTCTGGGCTCCAATGCCAAGACAGTGGTGCGACATGCAAAATGTTCAGTCTTGGTGGTTCGCACCTGAACGCGCTGCGCTGCACAATCGCCAAGCGATAAAAAGCTGCTAGGCTGAGCTCATGTTGCGCTTGATCTTGCTTCGCCATGCCCAAGCCGCAGCCCAAGCAGGCGGCGGCGATTCTGAGCGCCCGCTCACGCTCGCGGGACGCGCGGAGGCGCGCCTCATGGGCGATTATCTAGCCGATGAACATCTCACACCAGATCTGGCCGTCGTTTCCATTGCGCGACGCACACGCGAAACATTGAAACTGGCTTTAGATGTCGCTGGCGCTCATCCGCATATTTTGGAGGAGCCGCGCCTTTATCTGGCAGAAACGCCTGCCTTGCTTGATCTCATGCTCATGACACCAAGCCCTGTGCGACGCTTACTTTGTGTCGGACATAATCCGGGTTTTCATGATTATGCGCTGCAGATGATTTCATCAGGCGATGAGAACATGCGCATAGAATTGCAACGCGGTCTGCCAACAGCCGGACTGATTGTGATCGATTTTGATGCGGTGCGTTGGGAAGATGTGCAAGTGGGTTCGGGACGACTTGAACGCTTCGTTACACCAGATGATTTGCGCTGATTAACCCTGACGCTCAGGCGTGTGCACCACAAGCCCATCAAGTGCTGCGGTCACTTTGATCTGGCAGCACAGGCGCGAATTGGGGCGCACGTCAAAAGCGAAATCGAGCATGTCATCTTCCATAGGCTCAGATTTCGGCAGTCGATCTTTCCATTCATCCGCGACATAGACGTGACACGTGGCGCAAGCGCAGGCGCCACCACATTCCGCTTCAATGCCGGGAATGTTGTTTTTCATCGCCACATCCATGACGCTTGAGCCCTCAGGCGCTGAAACGCTGCGGGCCTGTCCGGCAAAGTCGATGAAAGTAATCTGAACCATGAGGCAATCTCGGCGTGGCCAAAGGAGAGCTCTCGCTTAAAGCATCCAAAGCGCGCAAGAAAGCCTAACGGGCCAGCAAAGCGCCAATGGCCTCACGAACTTGCACAATCTCAAGCTTCAGATGGTCAAGCGCTTCCGCCCCCGCATCCCCCTCACCTGAGGACAGGACCACAGCCTCATAAACGGTCGCGGCCGAGGCCACGGCAAAGGCCCCAGCAATGCGGGCAGAGGCCGCCAGCATCCGGGCCAAATCGGCAGCCACAGCCCCATCGCGGCCCGAAAGAGCCTCTAAACGGGCCAAAGCTTGGCCAGATTGCTGGTCAAACAGGGCCAAAATCTCAATTTCTCGATCTTTATCCCCAAGAGACTGGCGGGCCAGATGGACCAGATCCAAGGTCGGGCGAGAGCCGCCGGAGGTGGCCGCGGGTGCGGGATAAGCCTCAGCTAGTCCTGTGTTAAGTCGAGACAGAGACTGAGCCATTTTTATAAACTCCAAAACAAAAGAAACGCATTGCCGCTCAGCAGCTTGGGATTTGCAGGCCCCAAAGGCTGCCATTCTTTGACCATTCTCCTCTCTCAACATGAAACGAGCGTTAACGCTGTTTTCGAATAGGCGCCTCTCAAGGTTCCTAAGGGGCCCGGATTTCGGTACATTGACGATTGGTTAATGGGACCAAACGTGCGTCCGAGGCCCAATCATGACGGGCGCGCGTGGGTTCCATTCCACCGGCTTAGCCGGAGTTGCGGTGAGTACAAGAGGCACATGATGGCCACACAACCTAAGGCCCAGGATCCGACGGCAGCGGCGCTGTCTGCGATCGAAGAAGCGCTGAATTTGGCGCAAAGCGCAGAACCTGCGCGACAAGAGCCGAGTCTAGATGCCTCGAAACCCATCTCTGCTGCGCGCGTGAATGAGCCAGCGGAAGCTGAGCGCGTTGCGCGTCGCGCATCACGTGAAGAACCGCGTCTCAAAGACAAGGGCCAAGAATTCGCCGCCGCGTCGTCCGCAACCGCCGCGCCTGCTGCTTCTCTGCCTCTGCCATCGACGCCTGCCGCCAATGATGATCGCCGCTCCGTTGGCCAACTTCTGCAAGCATTCAACGCCCGCTCCAGCTCAACGCCCACCACTTTTGCCGCGCTTGCCTCTGCGGTTTGGTTGGCGCTTGTTGGCTTTTATGCGACCACGCTTGGGCCAGTGACGGCCCTCACTCTGCCGCAGATGATGATGCTGGCGCTCGCTGCCTTTGGGCCGGTTTTATTCCTTTTTGTCACCGCATCCATGATGCGCCGGACGCAAGAAATGCGCATGACTGCGCAAGCCTTGACCGAAGTTGCCATGCGTTTGGCCGAACCGGAATCGGTGGCGACCGAACAAGTGGTCACGCTGTCGCAAGCCATTCGCCGCGAAGTCGCCTCAATGGGCGATGGCATTGAACGCGCTTTGGCGCGTGCGAGCGAGCTTGAAACAGTTGTGCGCGCCGAAGTCTCGACGCTGGAACGCTCTTACACAGAAAACGAGCGCCGCATCCGCGCGCTGATCGATGAGCTTTCCTCGGAACGTGAAGCGATTGTTGTGAACGCCGACCGCGTGCGCCAAGCCATTTCAGGCGCGCATGAAGCCTTGTCGCGCGATCTCGAACACGCCTCCTCCATCATTGCTGAAAAAGTGGGCGAAGCCGGCACACGCGTCAGCGAATTGCTCGGCGAAAAAGGTGAACAGATCAGCCTGTCGCTTGCAACAACAGGTGATGATCTTGTTGGCCGCATCACGACACATGGGTCTGATATTGTCACCCGCCTCGAAGAGACGGGCTATAATGTCACCGACAAGCTGAATACGGCGACTTTCGCAATCGGCGACCAAATTGGCTCGCGCATTGATGAGCTTGAAAATCGCTTGAAGACCACAGGTGACGCGCTGATCGCGGATATTTCGACGCGCGGCAATGATGTGGTTCTGCGGATCGATGAAACGGGTCTGCGCATCACCGACCGCCTGACGGAATCGGCCGATAAGATCGAAAATACGATTGCGCTGAATGGCAATAATCTGGAAGACCGCATCAATACGACGGGCGAGCGCATTTCGACGCTGATCTCCGATCGTGCCAATACGGTCTATGAATTGTTCCATACGTCAGGCCATGAACTGGCCGCGCAGCTTGAAAATCACCATGTTCAGCTCTCTGAACATTTGGAACGTGAAGTCAACGAACTCACCACCCGCTTCATCACTTCGGCAGAAGATGCGATTACCGCAATTGGCGTTCATGCTGATCGCGTGACGGAACATGTCGCTGACCGTCTGCTCGTCTTTGAAAATACGGTTGTGACGCAGGGCGGGCGCGTGTCGGAAGCTTTGGCTGATCGCCTTGCTCAATTCGAATTGAGCGTCGTCACCAATGGCGAGCGCATTTCGAATGATATGGCTGAACGCCTCGTTGCATTCGAAGATGCAGTGGCCTCACAAGGCGAAGTGCTGGCAAGCCAGATTGCCGAACAAAGCGAACGCTTCACCACGGAAATTGCGCAAAGCCTCGTTAAGGCCGAAGAGGCCATTACACTGCAGGGCTCCTCTCTTGCCGATCGTATCGCGCGTCAGGCCGATACATTCACGCAAGAAGTGGGCGGCCGCTTTGCCGCGGTTGAAGAGACTTTCACCGTTCATGGTGCGGCTCTCACCAAGCGCCTCGATGCACATGCTGAAGCCACAGCCGCGCTGCTTGAAAATCGCGTGCGTGACTTTGAAGAGCGTACATCCTCCAAGTCGCAGGAAATTGCGGCTTCCCTCGACACGCTCATCAGCAAGATCGACAATGGTCTTGATGCACGCGCCAAAGCGCTCAATGAAACGCTTGCCCATCGCGCGCTCGAAGTCGCGCAAGTGCTTGGCGAAGGTGGCCGTCAGGTCACCCATGCGCTCGACACCAAGGCGCAAGAAATCGACAATATTCTCGTCGAACGCTCCACAGCCCTCACCGAGACACTCTCAGCCAAAGCTGCGGAAATCAATGCCACGCTCGGCGGGCGTGCCGATGACATTGCCTCGACGCTTGATACGCGTATTGCCAATTTCGAAGAACGCGTTGTGGGCCGCTTGAACACGGTCTCTGACGATATTGAATTGCGCGGACGCACCGTCACCGACAATCTCGAAAGCCGCATGTCGCAACTGACCGAGCGTATGCGTGAGCGTGGTGATGCGCTGCACGACATTATCTCGAGCCGCACAACGGAATTGCAGACGCTTATTGAAACGCAAGGGCCCATGTTGGTGGATCTCATCGCCTCGCGCGGTGCTGATGTCACCAATGAGCTTGCCACGATTGGCGAGACAGTTGCCAATGCGATTGAAACGCGCGGCACAGCGATCACCCAGCAGCTCTCGCAAAAGGGCGCAGAATTGCGCGAAGCCATCGACACATCGTCAGCGGGCTTGCGCATTGCGGTTGAGACAGCCGCAACCGCCTCTGTCGACAAGCTGGTTGCCACCAAGGATCAGCTACAAAACGAAATCGTCTCGGTTCTCGAACAATTGCGTTCAACCTCAACCTTCCTGTCGGAAGTTGTCAGCCAGACCAACGAAAATCTCACGGGCGTCGAAAGCGCGCTGGGTTCACGTGTCATCGACTTCACCAATGCGATCGACACGGTCAATGCGCAGGTTCATGCCCTCACCGATACGGCTGTCACGACGCTGGAAAGCGCCGATGCGGTTGCAGCTCGCATCGAACAGTCGAATTCTTATCTGTCAGGCATTGCCGATCATGTGGCTGCACAGCAGCATGAAATCGACCACATGCTCGACCAGCGCCGCGCCATGCTCGATACAACGATTGAGAGCATGAATATTCGCACGCAGGAATTCGACCAGTTAATGCGCACCTTCTCGGTGGCGGTGGACGATGCCTTCCGCCGTGCGGAAGCGCGTGCGCGTGACATTGGTGGCTTTATCACAGATGCCACACAATCGGCCGCGGGCCTCATTGCTTCGCAATATGACGAAGTGCGCTCAGCCAGCGCGCATGAGCAAGAAAAGACCGCGACGGAATTGCGCCAGATCCTTGCAGAAACACAGGCCGAAATGGCCGATATTTTCGGCGCGGCTCTGGAGCGTTTCCGCAGCGCATCGGGCGAGATCCACGGCATTTCGACCGAGATCAAGCGCGAGCTGGAATCAACCCGCACGGAATTGCGCCGCGGCGCTGTCGAATTGCCGCGTGAAACGGCTGAACAAGCCGCTGCTATGCGTCGTGTTGTGGCCGAACAGATCAAAGCGCTGAATGAGCTGACCGATATTATCGCCCGCTCGGGCCGCGCTTATGACATTGCAGAGCCAGTGGTCACCACGCCTGCCCCACGCCGCCCGGTGGAAACACCGCGTGCACCAGCGCCGGAGCCCGTGCGTGTAACCGAAACAATCCGCATGCCAGAGGCGCCGCGCGCTTTGGAAACGGTGCGCATGGCTGATGCCTATCGCCCTGAACGCCATGAAGAGCCGGCCCCCGCTCCTGTGCGCCGCCCAGTGGCCAATTTGCGTAAGCAAACGCCCGTCGCCCCTGCGCCTCAATCGCAGGACAAGGGCGCTGGCTGGCTGTCAGATCTTCTGGCACGCGCCTCGCGTGAAGAAGGCGATGTGCGCGAACGTGTGCGCCCCGCCACAACATCGCTCGACGCCATCTCACTCGACATTGCCCGCATGGTGAACCATGAAGCCATTGTCGATCTGTGGGAGCGCTATAATCGCGGCGAGAATAATCTCTTCTCGCGCCGCCTCTATACGCCGCAAGGTCAGCAGACCTTTGATGAAATCCGTCGTCGCTATCGGACAGAGCCGGATTTCCGCGAAACGATTGAGCGCTATACGGGCGAATTCGAACGCCTGCTGACGGAAGTCTCGCGCGAAGATCGTGATGGCACTTTGACCCGCACCTATCTCACCTCTGAGACAGGCAAGGTCTATACAATGCTCGCTCACGCAGCCGGACATTTCGAATAAGGATTGATCGTCAGATCAAAAGAAAGGCGGGCTCTGGCCCGCCTTTTTTGTTTCATCCGCTTGCCGCCATTACGGGCGAAAGCCGAAACAATCTAGAAAATCGCCTATGACACCATCTGGATTGCCGCGTCGGCCTTCGGCCTCCTCGCAATGACGGGGGTGAATTAAACCCGGCCTGCGGCCCAGATGACAATCTGGCGCAGGACAGATTGGCTGGCGGCATCCAAAGCTTGCGCGGCTGATGCGCCCTCGCCCGCCTCGCCCGGCGCATCGGCGGTAAAAATTTGCGCGGCAATAATTTTGCCGGATGTATCGAGCAAGCGCACAGACACATTGACGCGCGCGATATGATCCACCGCATCCATTTCAAAACGGCGCACATCCCAAGCCAAAGCATGATCAAACGTGGCACCATCGCCGGGACGCGAGACGCTCCTCAACAGATTTGCATTTTCAAAAGTCTGAAGGAGACGACTTTGCAAAAGACGCGGCAGGCGCTCGCTCCATTGCGCGCCTTTCAAAATAGCGACAGATGAAGGGCCTGTGCGCACAGCCATGCGATCACTATCTGCAGGCGCGGGGGCTGAAGGTTCTTGAATGACAAGCACACCGCGCAAGGCACGTTGTTTCACCTCAGCCTGCGGCGCCGACAAATCATAAGTGGCCAAAGGCGCCGAGGCGCAAGCCGAAAGCGCAAGCGCCAGCGTGAGGCCCAAGGCCCGCGCACCAACACGGGAGTTCAGGCGCAAGATCAAGCGAAAGGCAGGCAAAGGCGACAAACAAAGCTCCAGCGCGTGATTCCACTCCACCCCGCCACAAAACATGAGCCCGGGGGGCGAGGCAAGGTGAGAGGTGTCACTATGCCGACCCTTAACGGCCATATTCGGGCACGGCAGGCTTGGCCCCAAAAATCACCTGCTCTGGGTTTTTGCCAAGGGAGCGCACGGTGCGGTTGATCTCATCCAATGTCTTGCGCGCATCCAGCGCCAAAGCCTCATATTGTTTGAGGCCGGGCCCGGTAAAATTCTTGACGCCCGCTGAAATTTCCTTGGTTCGCTGATCGAGATTTTCAGCCAATGTGCGGATGGAATGGGCCGCTTGCGTCAAATCATCAAAGACACCGCCCTCGCCTTTTTTGCCACCCAAAAAGGCTTCCAGCCTTTCGGCCGTCGCATTGAGTTTGGCGGTCAGCTCGGCAGCATTTTTCAATGTGGCCGCGACATTATCGCGATTGTCATCAAGCGTGGTGAGAAAGCGATCAAGGGACTCAATGGCATGGCCCACGCGCTGGGGATCTGCACTGCCCAAGACGCGGTCCACCTTATTGGCGAGCTCTTGCAGCGTTTCGACAATATTTTGGAAGTCAGAGCGGTCAGCGCGAATGACGGGAATTTTGTCATCCTTGCCTTCCAAACGCGGCGCATCAGATGAGCCGCCCGCAAGCGCAATTGAGCCCACACCCGTGAGGCCCTGATATTCGAGGCGCGCACGCGTATCGGTTTTCACAGGCGTGCGACGATCCACTTCAATCACCGCAAAAACTTCCGATGGGTCAGGCGCCAAATCAATATTGACGACTTCACCCACTTTGAGACCGTTGAAGAGGACTTGCGAACCGCGTGTCAGGCCTGACACGGAAGAGGTGAAAACAATGCGATATTGATCGCGGCCCGCCTGCTTATTCGGGCCACCGGAAAACCAAAAAATGAACAGAAAGGCGCCCAGCACAACGGCCAGGGTAAAAGCGCCGATCAATGTGTAATTGGCTCTGGTTTCCATGCGCTCCTCGAATCGCGATCACAGTCGCAATCTTTCATGGCCCTTTCAAGATCATCGGCTCCGCGCCCGCGCGCGGCTCCCATGAAAATAGGATTGCACCCAAGGATGTGAGACAGACAGAATTTCATCCAACGTCCCGGCCGCCACAATCCGCCGATCTGCCAAAGCCGCAATGCGGTCGCAGATCGAATAAAGCGAGTCGAGATCATGCGTGACCATATAGACGGTGAGGCCCAAAGTCTTTTGCAAGGTCCGGATCAGCTCATCAAATTCTGCGGCGCCAATGGGATC
>CAWUNF010000004.1:0-15695 GCA_963923195.1 uncultured Hyphomicrobiales bacterium
CGTGGAATTTCAGAAATAAATGAAATCCACAAATCAGGGCTCAGCACAGAGAAAGAGCGCTGAAATAGTGCATGATTAAAAAGCGCCCGTCGCTTGGCAACAATTTGCGCTTTGACCTGATCAATCTCAACGCCCAAAACACGCGCACGTTTCAATTGCGCATCAAGATCATTGAAAGCTTTTTGTTGCTCGGCACGATCTGCATCAACTGCCGCGTCTTTATCCTTATCCCCCGCGGGGCCCAATTGATCGAGACGCGCTTTAATCGCATCAAGCTGCGGACCAAGCTGATCAATCAAAGCATCGACACTGGCATCGAGCTGTTCGAGATCACCGCGACGCGAGGCGAGATCCTGATCCGACACTTGTTCGCGGCGCAGAATAGAGGCGATCTGGTCAAGTTCCGCGCGCGCAAGATCAAGGCGCTGTTGGACGCTCTGTCGAGCGGGATCGGATTGCGCAAAGGCGCCCGGCGCCACAGCGAGGAGGCCGGCAAAAACAAGCGCGCCCAAAAGGGCGAAAAGGGAAAGACGTCTGTTCATGAGGCAAAAAGACCTGATTCGGGTAAACGGGCTCTTGAGACCAAGGGCCTTTTCAGCCTCAAAAATCAGGTTTTGCTCTGGCGGGGCCAAGATCGGCCGAGTCGGCAGAGGCAGGATAGGCTGCGTCCGGGTAAACATGGGTCCTGCCCTGATGATCCACCACGCCTGCCCCCCTCAGATGGTCGGGGCCAACCGGGACTTTGCCAAAACCGCCTGGAATATCGAGCACGAAAGCAGGCTGGCAGAGGCCTGAGACTTTGGCCCGCAATTCAGAGACAAGCGCACGCGCCTCTTCCAAACCAACGCGGAAATGCGACGTGCCCGGCGCCAAATCCGCCTGATGCAAATAATAGGGTTTGACGCGCAGCTCCACGAAGCGGCGCATGAGTGCCGCCAGCGTGTCAAAATCATCATTCACGCCGCGCAATAAAACAGTTTGGCTCACCAGCGGAATACCTGCATCGGCCATGCGCGCGAGAGCTTGCGAAGCCGCATCACCCAATTCACGCGCATGATTGGCGTGAAGCGCAACATAGAGTGTCTTCTTCGTCGATGTCAGCGCGTCCATCATCGCATCATCAATGCGTGTGGGATCAACAGCGGGAACACGTGTGTGAATGCGCACCACCTTCACATGTGCAATCTCATCCAGTTGATGCAAGACATCTGCCAGACGACGCGGTGAAAGCGCGAGCGGATCACCACCTGTTAAAATGACTTCCCAAATTTCATCATGTGCGCGGATATAATTGAGCGCGGCATCAAGTGCTTTGGGTGATAAAACTTGTTCAGCGCCCGGCCCAACCATTTCGCGCCGAAAACAAAAGCGGCAATAAACCGGGCAGACATGCAAGAGCTTTAAAAGCACGCGATCAGAATAGCGGTGCACAATACCCTCGATTGGGGAATGTGCTGCATCACCAATCGGATCGGCTAATTCTTCAGGGCGCGTTTCACCTTCGCGTAGATCAGGAATGAATTGACGCGCAATCGGATCATTCAGGTCATCCGCATGGATGAGATCTGCCATAGCAGGTGTGATAGCAAGCGCATAACGCGACACAATTTCTTCAAGCCCTGCAGCAGAGGCACTTTTGACAAATCCGCGCGCGACCAAATCGCTGATGCGATGCAGGCCCGCACTCATCTTTTTGCTCCCGCCAAAGGTGTCCAGATCACATCTTCAATATGATGCGCCCCTGTTGCGAGCATGATGAGGCGATCAAAGCCCAAAGCAATGCCACTGGCTGGCGGCATATATTCAAGGGCGGTGAGGAAATCCTCATCAATCGGAAAAGTCTCGCCATAAAGACGCTGACGCTCAGCCATTGCTTTTTCAAAGCGCAAGCGCTGCTCACGCGCATCTGTCAATTCACCAAAAGCATTGGCAAGCTCAACACCGCAAGCATAAAGCTCAAAGCGTTCAGCAAAGCGGGGATCTTGTGGCGATGGACGCGCAAGTGCGGCTTCTGACAGGGGATAAAGATCAAGCACAGTCGCGCGACCTTGTCCCAAATGCGGCTCAATGCAATCCGACAAAATCTTGGAAAACAGATCAGACCAATGATCATCTTCAACGACACGAAGGCCAAGCCGCTTGGCTTCTTGCGCGAGCTTCTCACGATCATCAAGACAGGCAGCAAGATCAATCTCAGCAAAACGCGCGAAGGCTTCGCAGAGCGTGAGGCGTTCAGGCTCGGCAAAGGGATCGCATGTCATGCCGCGATAAGAAAAAGCACTCACACCCGCTGTCTTGGCGGCGAGTTCTAATATCGCGCGGCAATCCTCCATCAGCGCGCTATAGGATGTGTGCGCGCGATACCATTCGAGCATGGTGAATTCAGGATGATGTAGCGGCCCGCGCTCGCCATTTCGCCAAACAGGGGTGAGCGCATAAATTTTCTCTTCCCCTGCCGCCAAAAGCTTTTTGCAGGCAAATTCTGGCGAGGAATGGAGGAAATAGCGCTGGCGCAGACCATCGGGCGTCACGAAATCCGTGGCAAAGCCGCCAATATGGGCCTCATTGCCGGGGCTTAATTGCAGGGCCGCGGGCTCCACTTCGGTAAAACCTTGTCCCTCAAAAAAGCCGCGCAGGGCCGCGCGGATGCGCGCCCGCACTAACAGGCGGGGGCGGCGGTCCTCATGGACGCTTTTGGCCCAAAAGGGCGAGGGTTGGGCCGGGTCTGCCGGGGTCATGAGGGGAAAACGGTCCTCTTAAGGGCTAGCGCTGGCTGGCAAGATCGCTATACATGCCCGCAACTCAGCAGGCAGATGCATATTCTGCCCCGGCCCGCCCATCAACCTTCGAGGAAGCATTCCCGTGAAAGTCATCGCCAGTTCGATCCGTAAGGGCAATATTATCGAGCGCGAGGATGGACAGCTCTATGTCGTTCTCTCCGCCGAAAGCTTCCATCCGGGCAAAGGCACGCCCACGACCCAGATCGACATGCGTCGCCTCTCTGACGGGGTGAAGACCACAGATCGCTACAAGACGACCGAACAGGTCGAGCGCGCCTTCGTGGAAGATCGCGACTTCTCCTTCCTCTATCAGGATGGCGAAGGCTATCACTTCATGAATGATGAGAGCTTCGAGCAGCTCCAAGTGTCGGAAGATATTTTGGGTGATCAAGCCCAATGGCTGCAAGAAGGCATGAAAGTCATTCTGTCGCTGTTCAATGGCACACCTGTCGCCATTCAATTGCCCGCGCGCGTGACGCTCGAAATCATCGAGACGGAACCAGCTATGAAGGGCCAGACGGCGTCTTCTTCCTATAAGCCTGCAAAAGTTGCCAATGGCGCACGCGTCATGGTGCCCCCGCATGTCTCGGCTGGCACACGTATTGTCGTGCAGACAGAAGATGGCACTTACGTTGAGCGCGCCAAAGACTGATTGGTCGCAAGACAATTCCCATCAAACGCCGCCCTTTGAGGCGGCGTTTTTATTTGAAAAATTGCATGAGAGATGCGACGGCGCCTAAGATCACATTCATGCTGCAAAGACTGCGCAAAAAGACTGGCGTCCCGGAAGGGATTCGAACCCCTGACCTACGGTTTAGGAAACCGTTGCTCTATCCTGCTGAGCTACCGGGACGCGCGCGCCACTATTCGCGCAAAGCCCGCATCCATTCAAGAGCCCTTGGTTGGGCTCTCATGAGCCTCGTCTGGATGGGGCCAAGCCTCGCGCAAACCTGCCCAAAACCCGAACAAAATGTCGGGCCCGTCATAAAAATCCATTCCAGACTCGAATTGGAATTGCGCGATGGTCGGCTCATCAAGCCCATCCATCTCATGGGCTTTGAGCCAAGCGCCCGAGGTGCGGCCCGCATGGCGCAGGCCCAAGCCGCTTTGCAAGACTGGACCCGCGGGCAGGCTCTTGCTCTGCCACAACGCCTGCCCCTGCCAGATCGTTGGGGGCGATTGCTCACCCCAGCCTTTCTTGCCTCAGGTGAGGACATCGGCCTCAAACTCGTTGCCCAAGGGCTGATGCGCGTTGGCCCGAACCAGACAGACCCCTGTCTTGCGCCCCTGCTGGCGGCTGAAATTCAAGCGCGCAACGCCAAGCTTGGTCTCTGGGCAGATTCCTATTATGCGGTGCTCCTTACACAATCTCCGGCGGATTTCACGGCCAAGGCTCGGGAACATGCCGGGGAATTTGTGATTGTGGAGGGCCAAGTTCAGCGGGTCGGCCAAACGCCTGCCCGCTTTTATCTCGATCTTGGAAGCGCAAAAGGCAGTAACCTCAGCGTCACTTTTTCCCGGCAATATGCCAAAGCCTTTGCATCAAATGGGGTGGCTGCCGAAGGATTGATGGGCAAAACAATCCGCGTGCGGGGCCAACTCGAATATCGCACAAGGTCACAAATTGAGATTTATACGCCGGCTGCTGTTGAAGTGATGGACGTGAAATTGTGAGTTTTGTGCTGTCGCCAGTGGATGTGAAGCGCTCTGTCGCCAAAAGCGGCCTTTTGGCGCTTGCGCTGACGCTGTCAGCTTGCGCAGCCTTGGACCCTGGCGGGCGACGTGCGGAACTGCCTGCTGTTCCCACAGCCGCACCCCGCACAACGGGCGGCGACACACCCCAAGCCTCCGAGCACAAAAGACTGGTTGCACTCTTTGGTGGCGAATATCGTTTTGCAGCAGCCGAAATTTATCTCAACGGCATTTTGGTGCGTCTTGCGCAATCAAGCGAAACACCCTCCGAAGCCTATCGCGTCACCATTCTCAACACGCCGCTCGTCAATGCTTTCGCGCTTCCTTCCGGCAATCTTTATGTGACACGCGGCCTCTTGGCGCTCGCCAATGATTCATCTGAAATCGCCGCTGTTATGGCGCATGAAATCGCCCATGTCAGTGCGCGCCATGCCAGCGCACGCGCAGAATTGGAAAAAAATGCTGCGGTTATTTCAAAAGCTGCATCTCTCATCCAAGGCGCACAAAAAAGCAATGAGGTGAAAAACTCTGGTCGCTTGTCGCTTGCCAGTTTCTCACGCCAACAAGAATTAGAAGCCGATCAGATTGGTGTGCGCGCCATTGCGCGTGCAGGCTATGACCCTTATGGCGCGGCGCGTTTCCTCACATCATTAGGTCGCGCCTCAAGCTTACGCGCTTCTTTATTTGGACAAAGAGGTGGTGAAGATCAGCCAGATATTCTCGCAACCCATCCCTCAACGCCTGAGCGTATTCGCCAAGCTGTCGCTGCCGCACGGCAATTGGGCGCGCCGGGGCTTGGCCTTGGCGCACGCGATGAATATTTCAACGCGATTGATGGGTTGGATTTTGGCGATGATCCCAGCGAAGGCTTTGTGCGCGGCCGGCGTTTCATTCACCCCAAACTTGGCTTCACCTTTTCAGCACCCGAAGGTTTCGTGCTGGAAAATTCTGCGCAAGCCTTGCTGGGCATTGCCAATGGTGGCGCGCAAGCGCTTCGCTTAGACAGTGTGAATGTCTCCTCCGCGCAGGATTTGAGCACTTATCTGGCCTCGGGCTGGATGGAGGGGCTCGATGTCAATTCCGTTCGCGCGGTTTCACTCAATGGTATTCCAGCAGCCCTTGGCACAGCCAAGGGGGGTGATTGGCAATTCCGCGTCGCTGTGATCCGCTATAGCGGGGAAGTCTATCGCCTTATTTTTGCAACACGCAATCTCACACAAAGCCTTGATACGCGCTTTATGGAATCCATTGAAAGCTTCCGTAAAATTGAAAGCGATGAGGCTCTGCGCACCAAACCTCTGCGCATTAAAATTATCAGTGCCAATGCAGGCGATACGCCTTCTGTTCTGGCGCGGCGCATGGCTGTGCCCGAACAACAGGTCGAGCAATTCTTGTTGCTCAACGGGCTTGAAGCTGGGACAGCTTTGCGGCCCGAAGAGCGTTACAAGATCGTCGTCGAATAATCAGGCAAGTTTTTGTTTGAACAAATCCATCGACCGCTGCCACGCCAGTTTGGCCGCTGCTTCCACATAGCGCTCAGGCGATGTGTCATTGTGGAAAGCGTGATTGGCGCCTTCATACATGAAGCTTTGATAGGTCACGCCCGCCGCCTTCAGGGCATTTTCATAAGGCTCTTTGGTGGCGTTGACGCGCGCATCAAGAGCCGCGTAATGCATCATCATATTGGCTTTGATCTTGCCAACATCTTCAAGCTTGGGTGCTACACCATAAAAAGATACACCCGCATCAAGACCTGGAGCTGCTGTTGCAATCAAATTGACAGCGCCCCCACCCCAGCAAAAGCCAACAGCGCCAATCTTCATGCGCGGATTTTTCATCTTCAGACCCGCGATCAAATCAGCGGCTGATTTCGTCACGCGGCCCATATCTATTTTGGCAAAAAGATCGCGCGCTTGATCCTCATCTTTCGGCGTGCCGCCATAGGGAGTCAGAAAATCCACCGCAAAAGCATGGAAGCCTTCGAGCGCGGCCCGGCGCGCCACATCTTCAATATGCGGATTGAGGCCACGATTTTCATGGATCACAATCACGAGATTATCTTTGATCTCTGAACCTTTGGCCTTTGGAAAGACAAGCGTGCCCTTGAGATCGGGCGAGGCTTCTAACGCCAGAGACCCAAGGCGGGGATCATCAGCCGGCACAATGGCCGCGCGCGCATAATTGGGTTCAATCACAGCAAGAAAAGCTTGTGCCGCAGCGGTGGACCCAGCCAAAGCCGTCAATCGTTCTAAAAAGACGCGGCGATCAAGCGGGCGATGCGTATATTCATCATAGAGATCGATCAAGCGCTGGTTCATGGGTCGTTTCCTTCCTGAATGGCAAGAGTTGAAACTCTCCTCGCCGTCTTGTCTAGGCGTCCTTTGTCAGAACTGAGCAGCAGAGCCCCAGCTGATCCGGGCCCCGGCATTCTGCGTAAAACGCAAGGAGGTTAGCAGGAGCTGGCTATGGCGCAATTAGAAGGTGTCCGTCGGCAATTTGTGAAAGCTGCAATGGCAGCGCCCTTCCTCGAACGCGAGGAAGAACGCGCGCTTGCGGTCCGCTGGAAAGACCAGCGTGATGAACAAGCCCTGCACCATCTCGCCCATGCCCATATGCGCCTTGTGATCGCCTTGGCGGGACGTTTCCGCCATTACGGTCTTCCTGCCGCTGATCTCATTCAAGAAGGCCATGTTGGCCTGCTGGAAGCGGCCGCTCGTTTTGAACCTGATCGCGAAGTGCGCTTTTCCACTTATGCGACTTGGTGGATCCGCGCCTCGATGCAGGATTATATTTTGCGCAATTGGTCGATTGTACGCGGGGGCACATCATCCGCGCAAAAAGCGCTTTTCTTCAATTTGCGTCGTTTGCGGGCCAAACTCGCTCGCGACAATCGCCCCGGCGATCATGCCCGCATTTATGCCACCATCGCGCAAGCCATTGGCGTGTCGCAATCTGATGTCGCCATGATGGATGCGCGCCTATCAGGTCCAGATTTATCGCTTAACGCCCCCGTTGCGCAAAATGATAATGCCTCCATGTCGGAGCAGATGGATTTTCTGGTTGATGGCGCCCCGCTCCCTGATGAAATGGTCAGTGAAAGCATGGATGCAGATCGCCGCCTCACTTGGTTGCGTGATGCGATGAATATTCTCTCTGAACGTGAATTGCGCATTTTGCGTGAGCGGCGTTTAGCGGAGGAAGGCGCGACCTTAGAAGCGCTCGGCAGTCGGCTTGGTATTTCAAAAGAACGCGTGCGCCAGATTGAAAATCGCGCAATGGAAAAATTGCGCCGCGCGATGATTGAGCGTCATCCTGATGAAGTGGTCGGCTCCATCAGCGCATCATAAAAAAAAGCCCGGCAGAGCCGGGCTTTCTTTGATCTTAGGCCGCCTCTTCGACGTCACCATCTGTTTCGCCTTCTTCGGCATCCAGATCGACATCCGCCGGATCCACCTCGACATCGACTTTACCGCCACGGCGCGGACCTTTTTGAAGCTGCGATTCAATCAGCTTCAGCGATTCCATTTCCGTCAGCTTCTGCACAGCGGCAATTTCACGCGCCATGCGGTCGAGAGCAGCTTCATAAAGCTGGCGCTCAGAATAGGATTGTTCAGGCTGCGCATCGGAGCGATAGAGATCGCGCACAACTTCTGCAATGGCTTGCAGATCGCCTGAATTGATCTTGGCTTCATATTCTTGCGCACGACGCGACCACATGGTGCGCTTGATGCGCGCGCGGCCGGTCAAAGTGTCGAGAGCCTTTTGCACGGTCTCAGCATCAGCAAGCTTACGAATGGCGCCCGCCAAAACTTTTGGCAGCGGCACTTTCAGCGTCATCTTATCCTTCAAGAAATTGATGACGAAGAGTTCGAGCTTAAAGCCAGCGACTTCTTGCTCTTCAATCGCAATGATCTGACCCACACCATGCGCGGGATAGACGATAAATTCATTCTGCTTAAAGCCAGAGCGATTGGCGCTTGGCTTGGCTGCGGGCTTTTCCGCAGCCTTGGCAGCGGCCGGAGCGTCTGCGGGCTTACCATTATTCGCAGTCCCAGAAGACTTCACACTTTCGTCCTTCAAGAGATAGGCGGGAATGGCCGAAGGACCTGCAGAAGATCCAACTGCAAGACGCACCGGCGACAAGCGTGCCGTTGGAACCGGCGGAGCCTTAGCAGCCGATTTCGAACTTCCCTTGCCACTTGATTTGCGCGCCGCTGGGGCCGCTGCCTTTTCAGGCGCCACTTGGGCAGCCGCTTTTGGCTCCGCTGTCGCATTCGCCTTTTTGGCAGCCGGCTTTTCAGCCGCTTTCGCGGGGGCTGCCTTTTCCGGCGCCTTCGCCTTTACAGGCTCTTTCGCCGCAGGCTTTTCAGTTTTGACGGGAGCTTTGGCAGGCGCCTTAGCAGGAGCATTTGCCACAGTCTTGGCCGGGGCCTTAGCGGCGGGCTTTACTGCAGGCTTTGTCGCCTCTTTCACTGATTTCGCGGGCGCCTTTTCCGGCGCCTTGGCCGCAGCTTTCACCGGAGCTTTGGCAGCCGGAGCCTTAGCTGCAGGTTTAGCGGGCGCCTTGGCGGCAGGCTTGGCAGCGGACTTGACGGCAGGCTTGGCGGGCGCCTTCGCAGGGGCCTTTGCCGGGGCTTTCGCAGCCGGAGCCTTAGCTGCAGACTTGGCGGGCGCCTTGGCGGCAGGTTTAGCGGGCGCCTTGGCAGCAGGCTTGGCGGGCGCCTTCGCAGAGGCCTTTGCCGGAGCCTTGGCGGCAGCCGCCTTCTTATCCGCCGGCTTTACGGCCTTGGTCACGGCAGGGGCCTTTGCCTTTGCGGCCGGAGCTTTGGCCTCGGTCTTTCCCTTGGCGGGGGAACCGGATTTGGAGCTCTTGGATTTTGATGCGGTGACGGGCTTCTTCGACGACGCCATGACGTGGGAACTCCTTGTATGCCCCGGGTTGGAGCCGGGACGGGGGCCGGAAGCGATACGCTCTCCCGGGGATCGGAGCTGAGCGCACCACCAGCACAGGACCACCCCCCTTCAGGCGGTGGCCAGACGGCGAAATGCGCGACTCCTCAGTCGCTTCGCGATGTGTTCGGATGTCAAACTCCGCCGCAGGCATAAAACCGTGGCAGAGCCCCTGTTTGACGCTGGGTCAGGCGCAAGCCCAACCAAAACCGACACGAAAACTGAAAAACTCGACTGTTAATCCTTTAGATAACACAAAAATCGCACGAAATCAAAGGATTCCGGCCCGACAGGCGGCATTTGCGCCCGTCTGGTTAAGTTTTGTGACACGCAAAGCCGAAGTTGTTTCGGCTTTTCTTGTGCAATCAGTCGCCTTGGCCGGGCTTGTTGGAGAAATGCGCCTCGAATTTACCGGGCTTGCCGTCCCAATCCTTGGCGTCGGCCGGGGGCTCGCGCTTGATCGTAATATTGGGCCAGGCCTTGGACATGTCGGCATTGAGGGTCAGCCATTGTTCCAGACCCGGCTCCGTATCGGGCTTAATGGCCTCGGCCGGGCATTCTGGTTCGCAGACACCGCAATCAATGCATTCGTCGGGATGGATGACGAGCATATTCTCGCCCTCGTAGAAACAATCCACGGGGCAGACTTCCACGCAATCCATATATTTGCACTTGATGCAATTTTCACCGACGACGTAGGTCATACCAGTCTCCAGATGCGGCACCGTCCATGCCGCCACTTGTCGAATGATCGCTTGCTAACGCCTTCGGCGAGGCGGCGCAAGAACTCAAGGTCAAAAGAGAAAAAATCACTCCCGGCCGAGCCAGGCCGATAATTGGCGGCGGTCGCGTTTGGTGGGGCGGCCCGCGCCCTCATCCCGCATGGGGCCTAAATCTGGCACATGATCTTTCGGCAGCGGCTCAGGCGAAAGATCTTCGTAGAGAAGCCGCGCCTCTTCATAAGGCCCGCGCCGATCGCCCGGGCTCATTACTTTCAGCACGCGCACCTGTCTCTCAAGCGAAATGGTGAGCACATCACCCGCCACCACTTGTTTGGCGGGCGCATCCACTTTCTGCGTATTCACGCGCACATGACCATCGCTGACGAGTTTGGCGGCAAGCGTGCGCGTTTTCACAACGCGGGCAAACCAGAGCCATTTATCAAGGCGCTGACGACCCGCTGCTGCCATTAGTCTTTCTTCTTCGCCTCGAGCTCGCCTTTCAACGCCAGCAATTTGGCAAAAGGCGAATTGGGATCGGGCTGACGCTCACGACCTGCTGGCTTTTCAGTCGACGCAAAGGGACGATCACCGCCACGACGCTGATCATTGTTGCGATCAGGGCGGCCTTTACCGCCCTTATGCGGCGGACGACCACCGCGATTGTCGGGACGCCCTTCTCCTTCACGACGGAAGTTTTGGAATTTGCCACGACGATCATCACGCTTCTGACCATCCGCCGCGCCTTCTGCAGCGGGCTGACCATCAGCAGGCTTATTGCCGCCACGCGCATGATGCACACGACCCTTGCCGCGCTCTTGGCGCTGACCGCGATTAACGCGATGGGGACGCCACACTTCGATAAGTTCTGCTTCTGCTGCTGGCGTTGCTTCACCTTCAACTACAGGTGTTGTTTCAGCAGGAATGTCAGCAAGAGTTTCTGTAGACGCTTCTGCGACAGACGCTTCTGTGACAGGCGTTTCTGCCACGGGCGCTGTTTCTTCAGCCGGCGCTTCCGCTGCGGATTCTGTTGCGCCTTCTGTGACTGGCTTCAAAGCTTCGCGTGAGGCTTCTGCCAACAATGGCACAGTGATAGCTGGGCCTGCGCGCTTATCGCTTTGATAGCCAAGCGATCGCAGGATTGTTGAGAAAGCATCGCCCGAGCAACCGGCCAGTGATGTCATGGCAACAGTGACGATAAAACCTTCACCATCTGCAGCACCGGCTGGTGGCTCACCTGCTGTTACGCCGGGACGATAAGCAATCGCGGGGCGAATAAGATCAGCAAGCCGTTCAAGAATATCAACGCGCACGCAACGCTCGCCGCAAACGCGGAAACCGGCCGCGCGATAAAAACCTTTCGGCACGGCCTTATCAGCCGCAAAGGATGTGCGGCCTGAAGCTGCCAAATGCGGCACTTCTTCAATGCCAGCGACACCTTCAATGCCACCATGTTTCAGCGCCCAAAGTTGCGCTGCCAAGGCACGCGGTGCGGGCTTCAACAAAGCGGGCACATAAATATGATAAGCGCCAAAACGAATACCGACTTTGCGCAAAGCCGCGCGACCATCTTGATCAAGGCTCTTCACATCTTCTGCAACTTTGCCGCGCTCCAACACGCCAAGTGCTTCGGCCACTTGGAAGGCAATGCCGCGGCCCATGCCTTCAAGACCTTCGCCCTTTTCAAGATCCTGCAAAGGACCGAGCAATTTCTTCACATGCGCAGACAGCCACAGATCCAAACGGGTCTGCACCAATTCCAGCGCGGGGCCTGTGAGCTGTTCATCGGCCAAGACCCGCACGCGCGGCGCCAGCACATGATCACCCGCAACCATTTTGCCAACCGCTTCGCCAAGCCAGCGAATGGTGCCGTCATTGGCGAGCACGAAAGCTTCATCCACCGCTTCATGGATGCGCGTTGCGCGACCTTCAATCTCGCTGGCCAAAGCTTTTTGCGCGGCGGCATTCAGCGTGCGCGCAGCTTCGCCATCGGCTTGCGGATCCGCGGTGAAGCGGAACCCATGAAGTTGACCAATGTGCTGACCCTCGACCAGCACATCCCCATTTGCGGTGATTTCCGCTTCCAACATCGCATTCTCTCTCAAGCGGCGCATCAGAACGCTCGTTCTCCGGTCCACGAACCGTTGGGCGAGGCGCTCATGCAAAGCGTCCGAAAGACTGTCCTCTACCTGACGCGTGACGCCCTGCCAATGCTCTGGATCACGTAACCAGTCCGGTCTGTTGGAAATGTAGTTGAAGGTGCGCACCTGAGCGATGCGGGCCGAGAGGGCATCAATATCCCCATCGGTCCGGTTAAAAGCCTCCAAATGGCGCGAAAACCACTCATCAGGCACGCGCCCCGCCCGCACAACAAAGCCAAAAAGCGTCAGCACGAGCTCAGCATGAGCCGCTGGCGATAATTTGCGGTAATCGGGGACCTGACAGACCTCCCAAAGGCGCTGAATATCGGCCTTGGTCTTGGTTTGGCGCCGCACATCGGCATCGCGTGCGACAAAATCAAGCACGATCACATCTTCAGCCAAAGGCGCGCGGGTCAAGCCCTGCTCCTCCGGCAGACGCTCCAAAGAGGCTTGCAGCGCTTCGATGGAGGCGAAATCAAGCTGCGTATTGCGCCATTGCAAAAGGGTCAGCGGGTCGAAGCGATGCTGCTCCAGCATTTCGACAAGATCTTCATCAAAGGGTGGGCAGCGGCCCGTCGTGCCAAAAGTGCCGTCGCGAATATGGCGGCCAGCGCGCCCCGCAATCTGTCCCATTTCTGACGGGGTGAGGCGGCGATATTGCCAGCCATCATATTTGCGGTCGCCCGCAAAGGCGACGTGATCAACATCGAGGTTCAGCCCCATGCCAATCGCATCTGTGGCAATGATGTAATCAACCTCGCCATTTTGATAGAGCTCAACTTGCGCATTGCGCGTACGTGGACTGAGCGCACCCAGCACCACTGCCGCGCCACCACGTGTGCGACGAATAAGCTCTGCAATGGCGTAAACTTCTTCCGCAGAAAAAGCGACAATCGCAGAGCGACGCGGCAGGCGTGATAATTTTCGCTCACCTGCAAAGGTCAATTGCGACAGACGCGGACGCGTCACAATCGACACACCCGGCAACAGTCGTTCAATCAGCGGGCGTACGGTTTCTGCGCCCAATAAAAGCGTTTCTTCGCGTCCGCGCCGATTGAGCAGCCGATCGGTAAAAACGTGACCGCGATCCAAATCAGCGCCCAATTGAATTTCATCAATGGCAACAAAGGCGACATCAAGATCGCGCGGCATGGCTTCAATCGTTGAAATCCAATAGCGCGGATTTTTCGGCTTGATCTTTTCTTCGCCCGTAATCAGCGCCACATGTTGCGCGCCGACTTTCTCAACCACGCGATTATAAACTTCGCGTGCGAGCAAACGTAGCGGAAGCCCAATGATGCCGGAGGAATATTGCAACATTCGCTCAATGGCGAGATGCGTCTTGCCCGTATTGGTGGGGCCTAAAACGGCCGTCACGCGCGCCGCGCGCTCAGATGGTTTGAGCGCGGGTGCAGATGAAGATGGCTTCTCCACAAAGGGAATGTTCATGTGATGAGGAGCCTATCGAAATCGCGTGCCACGAACGATCAGCGAACGAAACGTGCCCGAATCGCTAATTCAGAATGAGTCCTGATTTGTTCACCACCATATCTGGAAGTGGCGCAGATGCGCCTACCAGATGTTGCAAAAACCGTTGAAAACACGCCCTTTCAACAGAGAGCTTTGAGAACGGGCGACAGGACTCTTTTGCAATCCAGAGTCAAGCCGCTTGTCGTCGCATTCAAGGCGCTGCTTTGGCGGCGGCAGAAAATTCATTCGCTTCAATGTTCAAATGGCCAATCATGGTCGCCATTGAAATGCGAAAAGGGACCACGACGCGATTGGCGCCAACGGGTGCAAGCCAGACTTCAATATCTTTATTCTCTGCCATGAATTGCACGGGCTTGCGATTGCGATGGCCGGCAATGGGCGTATAGCGCACAGCGCAAACCGTGACGGGGCCATCATAACCCTTGGCCTTGACCTTGCGCTGCCCGACAAAAGTGAGCGTCACATCAAAACGCGTATAGCCGTCATAGACGGGTATGGTGCGATTGCAGGCCGCTGGCCCCATGACGGGCTCAGAACCCGGCACCGGCATGATAAGGGCCGACAGAGGGTCCACAATATTACGTGTATGGGCATCGGTCAGGGGCACGCGCTCGGGTGAGGGATCGAGAGGGGGCGACACATCCACCCCCTTCACACTGCCGCCGGACATGGCAACCCGGACCGTCCGGGTCTGGGTCGAATTGGCGGATGTATTGGCATAGGCCGCCGGCACAATGAGCCCCCGCAGGAAAGCGCCGCTCGCCACTGCCGCTCCTCGGGAGCTGGAGACCAGCGAGGCTATCCCCGTCAGCTTGGCATTGATGGCTATTTTATAGGTCTGGCCGGCCACTTCCCCGTCGAGCGCGGCTTGGCCCAAGGGAATGCCGAGCAAAGTGACGCCATAGCGCCCATGCAAAGCCTCAGCTTGGGCAGGGGCCGACCAAAGGCCCAGAGACAGGCCAAGAGACAGGGCCAGACACAGGGCCACTCGGTAAAGCGGGCGGATGGAAATTGAGAGCATGGTCACAGGCGGCGTCATTGCATGTTTAAATAGCATCTCTGGCCTGAAAATCCGACCCTTTCATGGCCTGTTGAAAGGGGCTCTTGCCTTGACGCCCGAACCCCGTCCGACTATACACCCCCGTCCGACACCCGAGCGTTAGACCCCGGCTGGAGCCCTCTGGGCCTTTGCCGCGCGTTCCTTAGAAAGCTTGCTCCCCCGCACACGGAGCCTTTCCGATGAAACGAGGTCTGAACTCACCCCCAAAGCGGTCATTTTCGGAGAGGCGCAATCCTCTTCAATGTCTGCGTAGCGTTTTGAAGCGACCCAGCGTCGCGACAGGAAGGATTAAGTCATGGCACGCCGTTGCGAGCTGAGCGGGAAAGCCGTTCTTACGGGTAATCAGGTCAGCCACTCGAACCGCAAGACCCGCACGCGTTTCTTGCCGAACCTGTGCGCTGTTACGCTGATCTCCGATGCGCTGCAGCGCTCGGTGCGTCTGCGCGTCACGGCTGCGGCGCTGCGCTCGGTTGAACACCGCGGTGGCCTTGATGCTTACCTCTTGAAGGCAAGCGATGACGAATTGTCGACGAATGCCCGCGCGCTGAAGCGCGAAATCCTGAAGAAGGCTGCGGCTGGCACGGCCGCCTAATTCCTCTTCGGATGAGAATTAAAAAGCCCGGCAGTGATGCCGGGCTTTTTTGTTGTGCTTTTTTGCTTCTGGATTGCCGCGTCGCGCAAGCGCTCCTCGCAATGACGGCGCGTTACCGTGCCGCCACTTTTTGTCTCTGTGGCGCAGGCGCCTTCATGATTTTTGGTGGCGCAACAGGTGCGGCATTTTCTGCAAAAAGCTCGGCGAGCTTTTCGGTCATCGCACCACCCAATTCTTCCGCATCCACAATCGTCACAGCGCGACGATAAT
>CAWUNF010000005.1:0-15218 GCA_963923195.1 uncultured Hyphomicrobiales bacterium
AAAAGGCGGCCCGAAGGCCGCCTTGCAATAGTCATGAGCTGTAGACCAGCTTCTTTGCTTATTACCGCGCCCGTTTTGGCTGCGGACACCGCTCCCAGGATCAGCCTGCGGTGTAATTGCCATATTTGATGAGATTGGCCTTTTGAGCCTCATTGCGCGGCGGCAGTTTGAAGAGACGCGCCGCCGTGCCACCCAAAATGTTGTGCTTTGCCTTTTCCGACAGGAAAGGCAGATCATAAATCGTGGACGGAAGGTCGAAATCCCAATGCGGATAGTCAGAAGCATAGAGCAACTGCGTTTCCGCATTCATCATGCGGAAGGTTGTTTCCAGCGCTTCCATATCCTGAATTTCCATCGGCTGCGTCGAATAGAACATGTCGCGCATATAATCCGATGGCTTCTTCTTCAGAAGCGGGGCTTCTGACGGGCGCATCATATATTCATGATCCAAGCGCTGCATCAGGAAGGGAATCCATGCCAGGCCCGCTTCAATCCAGATCACCGGCAGTTTGGGGAAACGCTCGCCCATGCCGTTAATGACCCAGTTCGTGCAATGCAGGATGTTGTAGAAAGAGAAGCCCAAAGCATGCACCGAGATGAAGCGGTTGCAGCCACGGAACACCGGCTCACCCCAGTTGGGGCCTGAGTGGAAGGCCAGCGACAGGCCGCGCTCTTCAATCGCGCGATAGACTTTCATCAGTGAATTGTCATGCACAGGCAGCGTGCGAACGGTTGTCACCATAAAGCCCGTCACGCCTTTGCAGCCGCCAAATTTTTCAACCTGACGCAGCGAAGCATCTGGATCGGACAGCGGCAAAGCAAGCTGTGTATAGAAGCGGCCGTGATTTTCTGGCAGCACGCGCTCAGTGAGCCAACGGTTGTAGGCCCAGCACAGCTCGACTTCCATTTCCTTCTGCGGATGCAGACCGACGTTCAACATGCCTGTCGGGAAGAGGCAGGAATAATCGACGCCCATTGCGTCCATCCAGCGCTCACCAAGCTGCACATCGCGCAGGCGGCCGGGTTCTGTTTTCTCGGTGGAACGGAGCGGATAGCGCGTCACACGCCCACCCATATCTTGATAGCCGATCTGGGTTGGCAGCAAAGCCTGCACGCCGTTTTTGAGACGCCCCCCCATTGTGAGTTGCTTCAGCACTTCATTTTCCATGAAGGGGAAGATCTCGCCGAAATTTTCGTTTTCGTAGTGATGCGCGTCGCAATCGACGATCATCATGTCTTCATATTTGCGGGCGCGGGCCTGTTCGGACGCATGGGCGAGCAGCTTGGTTGTGTTCAGCTCTTCGACAGTGACGCGCCGGCCACGATCAGCGATCAGATCCATCTCATCCTCCCTCGGGGCTTTGCGCCCGGACGCCTGTTTGCGGCGCTTGAGAGGAGCCTAGAACCCGCCTGAGATTGAGGCAAGGCCATTGCAGGCGCGCATAATCGGTCTATCATTCCGTCATGCGACAGGGCGCATCAGATGCCCGGCGCAAGGGAGGACAATATGCTCTCACGACGAGAGGCTTTGGCGACACTCGCCGCCACGCCGGCATTTGGGTTGACAGGGGCGCAGGCGCAGAACCCATTTTACGCGGGTAAGACGCTCAATATTATCGTGGGCTCATCCACAGGCGGCTATTACGACACGGCCGGGCGCACCATTGCGCGCCATCTGGCGCGTTTCATTCCCGGTCGCCCGAATATTGTCGTCCAAAACCAGCCGGGCGCTGGTGGTCTCGCCATTGCCAATAAGCTGGCGCATACGCTTGATCGCGATGGTCTCTCTATTGTCGTGATGAGCCGCGCTCTGCCGCAGCTTGCTTTTCTCAATGACCCCAATGCCAATTTCGATCCGTTGAAATTGACATGGCTCGGCTCGCTCTCATCCTACAAGGATGATGCTTATTTAATGGTCGTGAATGAAAATTTCCCGGCGAATAATATGGCTGAACTCGCCAAATTGCCAAAGCCCGCCATTTTGGGCGGCACACGCGGGGGCTCAACCAATATTACTTTCGCGCTGATCGGCAAAGATATGGTCGGCATGAATGTTGATGTTGTGCGTGGTTTTCCGGGCGCCAATGAAATTTGGTTGGCGATGGAACGCGGCGAAGTCGACGGGCAGATTGTCGATATTAGCGCGATTATGGTGGGACGTCCGCAGCTTTGGGCGGAGAAAAAGCTCAAGCCTCTGATTGCTTTCGGCCGCACAGAACGTTTGCCTGATTATCCGCATGTCCCCATTGCCCGTGAACTCGTCAAGCAAGGCGATGATTTCGCTCTGCTCGATTTTGCAGAATTGCCTTTCTTCATGGCTTTGCCTGTGGTTGCCCCGCCAGAAATTCCAGCTGATCGCGCTGCCATTCTGCGCAAAGCTTTCATGGATATGGCGATGGATGAAACCTTCCGCGCTGAAATGCTGAAAGCTGGCATTATGACGAGCCCCGTGGATGGCGCTTATGTGCAGGGCCTTTTAGAGCGTGCGGCAAAAACGCCAGAGCCTATTCGCCAGCGCTTTGCCAAACTTCTTGCTGAGAAATGAGATCGCACATGTCAGACTATGTTTTGCTCGATATTATTCGCAACGGCCAAGTCGCAACCATTGAATTAAAGCGGCTCGAAAAGCATTTGCGTGATTTGATGCGCACGGAAAAGCGCGGCGGTGCGCAGCGCGCATCAGAAGTGGCGCGCGCGCTCACAGAATTGCGCCATGATGATGAGATCCGCGTGATCGTCATCACCGGCAAGGCGGATGTTTTTACCATTCCGCCTTCTTCTTATGGGCATCACGGCAATCCCGGCAATGATTGGGATATTATGAGTGGCGTCACCAAGGCTGTTGAAGCCATGTGTACGATTGAAAAGCCCGTCATTGCTAAAGTGAATGGCCATGCCGTTGGCTTTGGCGCTAATTTGGTTCTGGCCTGCGATTTCATTATCGCGCGTGAAGATGCCATTATTGCCGATCATCATATGAGTGCAGGCGATCTGGTGATTGATGGGCAAATGGTGGGTTCAGCCGATCATTGCATGGTGACGGGTGATGGCGGCACCGTCTTTGCGCCGCTTAAAATGCCGCTCGCAATGGCCAAAGAATATCTCATGTTGGCCCGTCCCTTCACAGCTCAGGAATTGGCGACAATGGGTGTCGTCAATTATGCCGTGCCCGCTTCAGAACTTGATGCCAAGACGGATGAGATTGCTCAACGCCTGTTAAAGCGCAATGCTTATGCGCTGGCCATGACCAAGCGCGTGCTCAACAAGCAAGCAATGGCGCAATTCAACCAATCGCATGATGCATCGCTTGCCTATGAGTTTTTGAATTTCTACATGCAGACGCCGCAAGCCAAGGAATTAGGCAAGGGGCGCGGCGAAGATCGCCTCTGATCAACCGCGCGGCGTTGCGCGATTGACCAGCATGGTGGTGATGGCGAGGGTGGAGAAACCAGCAGACGCCCAGAACACAAGTTCTGGGTGTCCGAAATCCATGATCCATCCATAAAGCGCAGGGCCAATAATTTGGCCCCCGCTGTAACCTGTGGTCACAAAGCCAAATAATGTGCCAACACTTACGCCATCTGTTGCTGCATGGCGCACAGAGACATCGCGTGAGGCATTGACGATTCCACGCATGGCACCTGCAAGGCCCAAAAGGCCAATGACAATCCAAAATGGGAGGCCACCAATGCCTGCCGCCAAAACAAAAACGCCCGAGAGAGCGAAACAAATCGCCAAAACCAATTCATGATTTTCGATTTTATCGGCGAGCCATCCACCGGGCAGAACAGCCGCCATTTGCAGCCCCTGATAGGCGGTTAAAGCTGCCGCAGTCACAGTGACAGGCAGGCCGTAAATTTCTTTGAAGGCCACAACGGAGAAATGCACCATGCCGGAATTGGCGGCTGATGAGAGCACATAGAAAGCAAAAAGCATGAGAATTTTGGGCGAACTCAAGAGCTGGCCCCAAGAATCCTTTTGCTTTGATTTCGTCTTGCCTTCACCTGAGAGCAAATTGGTCAGGGCGAAGATAGCGAGTGCCAAAACCATTCCCACGATACCAATGATGATCGCAGCGCTACGCCAATTTGAGAAGGCAGCTAAGGCCACCATGATGGGTGGCGCTGCCAGAAAGCCAAAATTACCAGCCAGCGTATGGGCTGATAAAGCGCGGCCAATGCGGGTGGAAGCAATGCGTGCATTGAGGATGGAATAATCGGCTGGATGAAACACGCTGGAGCCAGCACCCGCGAGCAACATCAGCGCGACAAGCTGCCAATAGGCTGTGGCGACACCCGCCAAGGTAATGCTCAGCGCATTGAGAAAGAGACCCGCTGCCAAAACGCGCTGGCCACCAATGCGATTAACAAGAAAGCCAACAGGTGTCTGCAACAATCCTGTTGTTACGGCATAGGCTGTAATGGTGAGACCAAGCTCCACATAGCCGACATTAAAATCTGTGCGTAGCTGCGGAAAAAGCGGGGGCAGCGCCAGCATATAAAGATGGCTCAGCAAATGGGCAAAGCTCACCAGCCCGATGACTTGAACTTCTTGCTTTCCGCTTGCTTGCACAGCCATCGTCATTTTAAAGCGCCTCGAAAATTTCAACCATCTTCTTACGCATGGCAGCGTCGGGTAGACGTCCCATGCCAGCCTTTAGATTATCCGTCATATATTGCGCCTTATCCGTGCCGGGAATAACGGCGGTAATGGCGGGATGACCGAGCAGCCATTTCAGCGCAAATTGCGCCCAGCTCGTGCAATCAATCTCTTTTGCCATATCAGGGAGCGGCTTGCCTGCGATTTTCTGAAAGAATTTGCCACGCCCAAAGGGAAGATTGGTGAGAATGGCGCAGCCCGCATCGGCGGCTGCTGGAATGAGGCGCTCTTCAGAATTGCGATCAACCAGCGAATAATCAATCTGGAAGAAATCAGGCTTTTGCTTTTTCACGCAAGCCTCAACCGCACCATAATCACGATCGAAAGAGGAGGTAATGCCAATATAGCGGCAGAGCCCTTGCGCCTTCCAGTCACGCAAAAGATCAAGCGATTGGTTAGGGTCGCGCACATTATGCAATTGCATGAGATCAAGCTTGTTGACCTGGAGCTTTTTCAAACTCGCCTGCATTTCGGCGATTGAAGCCTCACGATCTGCAACGCGCACTTTGGTGGCGAGGAAAATTTTATCGCGCAGGCCTGTCTCTTTGAGAATCTCACCCACGCGCTCTTCGGCCTTGCCGTAAGAGGGCGCTGTATCGATCAATTTCGCACCGCCTGCGACCAACGTTTTGATCACATCGCTGCGCTCACCAAGCTTTTGAGCGTCATTTTCAAAATCGAAAATAATCGCCGTGCCAATACCAACGCAGGGGAGCATTTCACCAGAGGAGGGAATTTTACGCGCGAGCAAGCTTGTCTGTGCGAAAGCAGGCCAAGTGGCGGAGAGCGCCGCGCTTGCTGCCATAGACATAATGTCGCGACGATTAGGCGCGTGAAAATTTGCTGTCATCCCTTCCCCCCATGTGCCTCTTGTGTGCGGCTTTCTTGCTGCCGGCCAAGCCATAGCGCAAGACCAGCCCACCCCGCCATAATCGGAATGGCCCATCCTGCCACGGCAAGCGCTGAACCTAAAAGGCCCGCAAGACCTGCAAAAGCCCAACTCCAAACAACATCGCCACCACGGAAGATCACCGTGTCGATGAGATTCTTGGCCTTATATTTCTCCTCTCGCGCAACAGAAGTGAAGAGGATTTCGCGCGCGGGATTAGAGAAAGCAAAATTGAGTGTGCGCTGCAGCGCTTGAAAAGCAATAATGGTCCAGAGGCCCGGCGCCACAATGAGAGCTGCAAAGCCCAAAGCAAAAAGAATTGGCAAAAGTGCTGTTGCAGGGCCTGCGCCCAAGCGTTTGATGATTTGCCCCGTGGCCACAAATTGTAGCGCCAGCGTCATTAGATTGGCGATGAGATCCATACTGGCAAAAATGCGGGTACGCACTGCCGGATCTTCTGAGAGATTGCGCACCACATCTTGCTGGATGAAGTAAAGGAAAGTACCCGCAAGCGAGAGAAGCGCCACCCACAGCGCAATTCCCATCAGATAAGGCGAATGTGCAATCAGGTGAAAGCCCGAGAGCATCCCCCCGCCCAGAGCTTTGGGTGTGCTGTCTTTCTGCTCATGAGCGCTTTGGGTTGCATCGCATTCCAATTTTTTCGCGCAGATGACGGCAAGTTCCAAAAGAATGGCTGCGGCCACAAGCAGATTGGCAGGGCCAATCAGGCCAGAAAGGCCAAAGGTGAGCGAAGAGCCCAGCAAAGTTCCCGCTGTGCCGCCCGCGGCAATAAAGCCAAACAGCCTTTTGCCTTGGTCTGTTGCAAAGAGATCGGCCATGTAAGACCAAAAGATCGAGACAGCGAAAAGATTAAAAACGCTGACCCACACGAAGAAAATACGCGCCGTCCATGTCACATCAATTTTGAAAAAGAGTAACGCCCAGAATAAAGCGAGGTTAAGAATGAAAAATCGATAGATGAGCGGGATGAATTTTTGACGCGGGACCTTGGCAACAAGCCCTGCATAAAGCGGTGAGGCCACCAGCATCACAAAGAATGTTGCGGTGAAAAGATACTGCAGAATATCACGACCCGCCGCGATCCCCATTTCATCGCGCAAAGGACGCAAGATCAGATAGGCGGCCAGCAGGCAGAAGAAATAGAGAAAAGACCAAAGCGTCGCGCGGATTTCATCCGGCCGAATATCAGCAAATCGGGACATCCATGAATGGAGCATGTTGCGCCAGCTCTCGTGTTTCGTCTCGCCCCGTGGGGAGATGAAAATCTAGCTGGCGCAAGCTCTTTTGTCATCAGGCGCGCATCAGGGCTGTTTTGCTCGGATTATAATAAGTGACCGTCTCAAAGCCTGTGGCAGCAATAGTCGCCACCACTTTGCCGCCAATTTTGCGCGTATAGGTCGTCCCGTTCAGCGTCCATTCCTTGGACGTGCCAGCCAGATAGAGCGTATCAGCACCCGCGCCCCCATTCAGCGTCATTGTGCCACTTTCAGCCGCATAGATATCGTCGTTTCCGGATCCCCCCGTCACGCTCGCAATCTTGCTGCCATAAGCAAGGCTGACATTATTCTTGGTATTGCCAATCGAACTGAAGGCACCTTCGCGCAAATCAACGATATTGTTTTTGGTCATGGCACTCATGTCGAGTGATGCACCTTGTGGCGTCCAAAGCGATTCGAGACCTGCCCAACCATCCGTGAATGTTGTGGTCTGGCGCTTGGCCAGCGCTTCAGCATTGGTCGGGTTGCGATTGGCGCCATAAAGATATTGGAGTGCCGCAATATCATAGGCCATGAGCGTTTGCGGATTGGCGCTCAATCCACTCGCGCCATAATAAGACATGATCGTATTGCGACGATTGTCATCTGCTTTGGAGAGAAAAGGTCCCGGTGCACCACCGCCACCCGCATTATAATTGCCGGGATGTTTTAAACCCAATGTATGACCTATTTCATGCAGAAGTGTGAGCAGGCCGTAAGAGCCATTGGTGAATGTGCTATTGGTCGATTGATCATTGGCCAGCATAAGATATTGCGCATGATTGCCGCTGCGATTGGGCAAATAGGCATAGCCTGCACTCGTGCCACCCTGATTATTCGTGCCAAAAACAATATCAGCCTTTGTGGGATCCGTGACCAATTCAAAACTTTGATTGATGACACCAGACAAATAGGCAAAAGCATCTTGAACCGCTTGCTTTTGCGTAGCGCTCATGACGGCAGCGCCCGTGGCATCGCTGCCTGACAGGCGTGATAAAAAACTTGAATCCATAAAGGCAAATTTAATCGGGCGACCAACAACATTCTGCAATTCGGTAACGCCCGGCATGACGACATTGCTGGTCTTTGTGGCAACACTGCCCGTCGCATGGTGCCAAACATTTGTGCCCCCCATGAGCAATGCATCCAGTCTTTTATCACCACTGGTGGTTGGCAAAATATCAGGCTTGGGCGCCACTTTCGCTTTTGGCACTGGGCCCGCATTTTTGAGAAGAGCCAGAGATTGAGCGCTTGTGGTCAAAGCTGAAACAGAAGTCATGGCGCAATCCTTTAGAAAAAGATGCGACATGCTGGCGCTACGCCATTGTGCAAAATCTTAATACGGATTCATACGCGCTGCTCTTTTCAAAAAGAGCATCAGCAAAGCCTTTTTAAAATGCAGACAATTTGAAATAACGCTACGTCACATTCTGCCATTGATCAAAAACGGCTGCTTGCCCGCATTTTTGACCGTCTAAATCCGTCACGGTCCATAAAATAACATTAGAAATACGAAATCTTTTGCCACGCGCGCTGATACGAATGCCGGAATAATCATCAATATAGCCTTGGCGCGCGGCCTGTTCGAGCAGGCGTTGACGCTCATCTCGCAACATAGGTTCAGCGGTGAGACGCGAGGGCATTTGCGTAAATTGCGCAAAATCCATCTCCCAAAGATCAAGCGCTGTCTGATTGCCATAATTCAATATGGGATCATCTTGTGTGCCATGAGAGAGCAAAGCAAAGGCTGCGTGAAACAGCGCTTTTGAATCTTCTTCATGATCACCAGAAGCCGCGATGAGATCACGCCCCACACAGGCCCGGAAAGACGTGATCAATCGCTGGCTCTGCGCCATCACCTCTGGCCGGAGCCAGATTGTAGCATCATCCATTATGCCATGCCTGCTTTGACGCGTTCAGGTGTGAGCGGTGCACGGCGCAAGCGCAGACCTGTCGCATCAAAAATGGCATTGGCAAGGGCTGCTGCCGTTGGGCGTGAAGAGGCTTCGCCCGCACCTGTGGGTGCAATTTCGGGCCGATCAATCAGAATGACATCAATCTCCAAGGGGCGATCGGTCACGTCAGCGATGCGATAGCCGTTCCAATCGACACTCGTCACATTTTTCTCATTGAAGGTCACTTCTTCAAATAAAGCGCGGCTAGTCGATTGCACAATATTGCCTTCAATCGTGCTGCGGATGAGATCAGGATTGACGATCTGCCCGCAATCATGCGCGACAGTCATTTTGCGCACTTTCACACGGCCCGTTGATTTATGCACCTCGACTTCGGCAACAGTGGCAACGCGTGTTCCAGCGCGCACGGCATAAGCCAGGCCTTGCCCGACAAAAACATCGCCTTGCGCTTGTTTGCGTGCGCTTGTGCGCTTGTGCCAGCCGGCTTTGTCTGTCGCGGCTTTGATCACTGCAATATCGCGTGCATCTTTAATATAGCGTAGGCGGAATTCGAGCGGGTCTTGTCCCAAAGCATAGGCGACTTCATCCATGAAGGATTCGACCGCAAAATGCACTTGCGGCCCACCCGGATCACGCAAATGCGCCGTGCGCAAAGGTGACGCGCGGTCAAGCAAAGGCGGAATGATTTGTGAGACTTTTTGGAAAGCCTCGAAATCATAATTTTCTTCCGGCGGACCAAAGATCAGAACGGGCTTCAGCGGAAGGCCGAGCAATTGCCCGGCCAAAGTATGCGAAGGATCGCCTTCATTGTTCAGGAAATCGCGTTTCGAAAAGACTTTCGAATCGAATTGCCAGCCGATGATTTTATTTTCTGCATCCAGCGCAACACGTGACATATGCACGCTGGCAGGTGCTTTCGGATCCCAGCCGTGGCCTTCATGGCGCATGCTTTGTACGCGCACCGGCTTGCCCACAGCTTTGGAAAGGACTGCAGCATCCATAACAACATCGCCGGAATCATTGCGACCATAAGAGCCGGGGCCGACCATCGAATAGCAAATGACTTTTTCTGGATCCATGCCAAGCAGCATGGCCACGCCGTCACGCGCATAATGGGGCTTTTGCGAGCCTGTCCACATGCGCACGCCATCTGCTTTCACATCCACCAAGCCGCAGGCAGGGCCCATTGGTGCGTGAGATTGAAATGGCCATTCATATTCAGCTTCAATCACGCGCGCCGCTTTTGAAAAAGCAGCCGCCACATCGCCTTTTTCCTTATCAACATCGCGCTTGATAACTTTCGCTTTGCGAATGTGATCATGCAATGTGTTATGAGTTGGGAAAGGCGCTGGCGCATCGGACCAGGTGACTTTCAATTGACGCGCAGCTTTAATGGCGTCCCATTCACGCGGGGCAACGAGACCAATAAAGCCTTTGTCGCGCACAATCTGCACACCCGGAATATCTTTGATCGAGGCTTCATCGACGCTGAGTGGTGTTGCCCCTGCAACGGGAGGGCGAATGACACGGCCATGCACCATGCCCTCGATTTTCATATCGACCAAATAATCCATTGTGCCGAGAATTTTGCCCTCGACATCACGACGGCGAATCCCACTCTTGCCAACGATGCGATAATCTTTTGGCGATTTCGGTTTGGCGCGACCTTTTACCGACAGATCACTGCCGATGATTTTGTTCCATTCGAGTGTTTCGCCAAAATGCTGGCCGCCGATCAGTTCTGCATAGCTGATGCTCTTGCTCGCATCGCTGATGGCGATGACGCGCCCATTTTCTGTGCGCAATTGGTCCAGCGAAACGCCCATTTTGGCAGAGGCCATTTCCATCAACACGAGGCGTGCTTCGGCCGCGGCGGCGCGCATTGCAACCCCGCCTTTCCAAATGCCGGTGGAGCCAGAGGCGCCGCCCATATTGATGGTGACATGCGTATCGCCTTGCACAATGGCAACGCGTTCCAGCGGCAGGTCGAGTTCTTCGGCAATCATCTGCGCCCAGCCGACATCTGTGCCCTGCCCCATATCAATCTTACCGATCCAGCCGGTCGCGCGGCCGTCCTTATCAATGCTGATATAAGTGGCGAGATTTTCAGGCTTCATCGGCAGGCGCGAAGCCACGGGTGCGGCTTTGGCGGAAATGCCGGGAAGCGCAATGGCAATGGTGAGCGCGCCAGATCCGGCCAAGAATGAGCGGCGGCTAGGGGCAAGGTTCATGGTTTTCCTCCCGGCATTTTGTCTTTGCCTGAGTGAGCCATGAATCGCGCGTCTGCGCAATTTGTCTGAGAGACGAAGTTTTGGCCGTCTTGCCCCTTTTCAGCCCCGCCCGCTTGGGCATAGGCTATGCCTTATAAAAAATAACTCTGGGGGAGACGCCAATGACCCGAAAGACGGGCATTTTCCTATTTGCGAGCCTTTTGGCTCTGCCAGCCCTTGCACAAAATGCGGGTGGACCCGCGGCCAAGCCGGATTTGGCGGTCGGCCGCCAGCTTTATGAGCAATCTTGTGGCGTTTGCCACACCAAGCCGCTGATTACTTCTGGCCGCTTTGGCCCGGCGCTGTCCAAGGAAAATTTGGGCGGGCAGGCTGATGTCATGGCGGAAGTGATTTCCAATGGCATTCCCCAGCGGATGCCGGGCTTCAAACACAATTATAATCCCACGCAGATCCGCGCGATTGTCGCTTATGTGCAAACGCTAGATCCGCCCCCTCCTGACGCCAAGCCACCAACAGCGCGCGCCACAGGCGAACGCCGCGACGATAATTGAGGGAGGCTTCCATGAAATATTTTTCAACCGTCAGCGCATTGGCGCTTGTTGCAGCTTTCACCTGTTCTGCTCAGGCAGATTCACTTCTGTCTGGCACAATCAAAAATAAAGATGGCGCGACAATGGCGGGCGTCACCGTCTCTGCCAAAATGGATGGCTCGCCGATTACAACGACCGTCTTTACCGACCAGACAGGGCGTTATTATTTCCCTGATATGCCAGATGGCAAATATCGCGTTTGGGCGCAGGCCATTGCCTATGACACTGGCAAAAGCGATGTCGCTTTAAATGGCGCAAAATCACAAGATTTCACGCTGCAATCTTTTGCTGATTTTGTGAAGCAATTGCCGGGCGATGAATTTTTGGCTGCTTTGCCAGAAGCCACCGCCGATGATGCACGGATGAAAACCTTTATCCGCAAAACCTGCACCGGCTGTCACACCGCTGCTTATCCTCTGCAGCATAAATTTGATGAAGCGGGTTGGAATTCCATTCTGGAAGCCATGAAGCGCTTTAACGTGCTGGGCGTTCATCGTGGCGATCATGAGCCGCCCAATGTCAGCATTGATGGTCATCAAGCCGAGCTTGCTCGTTACCTTGCGCGTGCGCGCGGTCCGGGCGATTCATCCATGAATTATAATTTGCGCACGCGGCCCACAGGCGAAGCCGCGCGCGCTGTCTTTAAAGAATATGATGTGCCGCTTGATCCCGATTTGAAATTACCGGGCACCTATTTCCAACATGATGGCAGTGATTGGACCAAGGGCACACCATCCGGCATGTTTGGCGGCTATGGCGTGCATGATGCGGAAGCCGATCTCGACGGCAATATTTGGTTCACCCATTCATGGCCAAGCCGCACCATCACGGTTGGTCGTATTGATGCCAAGACAGGCGCTTTCAAAGCCGTGAAGGTTGATGAGCCCAATGGTTTTGCTGCGCAAACACACGGCATTGTGCGCGATCAGAAGGGTTTTATCTGGTTCAACACGCGCCCCGGCGCTTCACCCGGCGGCAATCCAACAGGCCTTGCCAAGCTTGATCCGAAGACGGAGCAAGTCAAAGTTTACACGCCGCCAAAACCTATGTCGGGAACAGCAGGCACATTGGATGTTGATCCCAAAGGTTTCATCTGGGTCACGTCACCTGATGGCGTTTTGCGCTTTGATCCAGAGAAAGAAACTTTCCTCGAATTCAAATCGCTCACCTATAAAACCGACAAAGGTGTCGGCACGGTCTATGGCACAGCCGCGGATGCGGCTGGCAATGGCTGGTGGCTCGATATGAAATTCGACAAGGTTATGCGCGGTGATCCCGTCAATGGCCAGACGGGTGAGATTCAATTGCCTCCCGTGCAGGCAGAAGTGGATCGTCTCACAGCAGATGAAAAAGCGCTTTATGCAAAATATGTCGTGCCAGATTTCAATACGCCCTATCCTTGGGCGCAGGGTGCCCGCCGTATGGGGGGCGATAAAAATCCGGACGGTGAATTTGTCTATGTCGGCAATTCATTCGGCGGCAATTTGGCGCGCATCAATATCAAATCAAACAAGATGGATTTGATTCCGCTGCCAAATCCAGCAACGCAACAGCCCTATCAAGTGGTGATTGATAAACGCCATCAAGTCTGGACCAATTTGTGGAGTACGGATGCGATTGCCAAATATGATCCGGCAAGTTCGCAATGGACTTTGTTTGATCTGCCTTCACGCGGAACAGAAACACGCCATATTTCCCTGCTTGAAAAGGACGGGAAATTGCAAGTCGTTCTGCCCTATTCACGCACCCGTCGCGTCGCTGTCATGACGGTGCGTAGTGAAGACGATATGAAAGCACTTGCAGCGCGTGCTGCACGCTAAAAATTGAAGGAGAAGAAAATGACAAGAATGAAGACAATTTTGGCGGCAGCTATTTTATCTTTGTCAGCACCTGCTGCCTATGCAGCCGATCTCTCGGCCGAATGGAGCAGCATTAAAGCGCCAGATATGCCAGCTCTGCAAAAAGTCACACCTGATGTGAAAACCACGGCTTTGCTGGTCATGGATTTTATGAAGACCTCTTGCACCGAGCAGGCACGTCCGCGCTGTGTGGCCACCATTGCGCCGGTGAAGAAATTGCTCGCGGATGCGCGCGCCAAAGGCATGACGGTGGTTTATGCAGTGACGGGCAATGATCCGGTTATGACCAATTTCTTGCCGGAATTGGCGGCTCAAGCGGGCGAACCGATTGTTGCGGCGCGTGCTGATAAGTTTTTGGGAACTGATCTCGACAAAATTCTCAAAGACAAAGGCATTAAGACAGTGATCCCGGTTGGCACTGCATCCAATGGCGCCGTGCTTTATACGGCGACGGGTGCAGCCTTCCGCAATTATGATGTGCTGCTGCCGATTGATGGCATGTCAGGCAATAATGCTTGGTCTGAACAGATTGTGGCTTGGCAGCTTGTCAATGGTCCGGGTCTGGCTGATCGCGTCAAATTGACCAAAAGCGATATGATTTCTTTCTAAAGAAAGATGCCTAAAAAGATGCGCCGCTCTGTTTTGGCAGGGCGGCGCTTTTTATTTTTAAAAAGAGATCATATTGACGCGCGTCAGCGTGACACCATTCATAATGCGTGCGGCATTGACCATGTGCCAAGCCGTATAGGCTTCGCTGAAAGATTCATTCGACGACATGCCATCAACAGGCACGACAACTTTAAAGCCTCGCAGCACAGCTTCGCCACCTGTATGGAGAACCGATGTATGCGCTGCCGTTCCGGTGACGATTAAAGTTTCAATCTTGCGATCTTTCAGCATTTTTTCGAAATCGCTGGCGATGAATTTATCTGGCCCCAGCGGCGGCAGGACAGGGTCGCCATCACGCGCAGCAAGGGGCGCTAAAATATCTTTGCGATCTGAGCCCGCCGTTGCCACGCTATAGACAACAAACATATTCTTGGCGCGCGCCTCTGTGAGAAGTTTGGCAAGACCCGGCACTTGCGCCGCGCAGCGCGGGCGACGCTCTTGTGTGCAGGTTTGATTGGTAAAATCGAGCAGCAAAAGCGCTGTTGTGGCAGGGTCGATTTTGGCGGGCTTTAATTCAGGTGCAGGTGGAAAGGCAAGATCCTTCCATTCTGAAATGGCATCAGCTTTTGCAAGGCTCGAAAAACCCGCGCCGATCATCAAAGCGCAAGCCACTAGGCTCTTCATGTTCATGGCATCCTCCCGCGCGGCTCTTAACTGGCCGTGCGCCCATGCTAGCTGCGCTTTTTGCGAAGTAAATGCCCGCTTTGCTTGCCCTGCGCGCCACCTTGCCCCTAAGATCGCGCCCATTCAAAGGGCCCATGTGAAGAGCCCTCAGGAGGAATGAATGACGGACGCCAAAAACCAAGACATTAAACTCGCCACCGCCACTTTCCCCGATAAAGATCAGCTCCAAAAAGCCAGCAATGCTGAAATGGGTTGGGCGTCTGATGCGATGGCCGAAATGCTGCGCCGTCTGGACTTGCGCTATATTGCGCTCACACCCGGCGCGAGCTATCGCGGCCTGCATGATTCAATGGTGAATTATCTCGGCAATCGCGATCCACAAATGCTGGTTTGCTTGCATGAAGAACATGCGGTGGCCATTGCGCAGGGCTATGCCAAAGTCACCGAAAAGCCGATGGGCGTGGCGCTTCATTCCAATGTGGGCCTGATGCATGCCACGATGGC
>CAWUNF010000006.1:0-14745 GCA_963923195.1 uncultured Hyphomicrobiales bacterium
ATCACCACCCAAGAGACGCGTTCCACATCCCCCAAAGCCGCCGCGATAGCTGGCAAAGCACTCGCGACAATCGTCTGGTCGCTCATGCTCATGAACATGGGCAGCATGATCGAGGGGAAGACCATGAAGAAGAGCTGCTTGGTGCTCATCGTGCTCACGGGACTTGCGGGACGCTCGGTCGGTGCTGCTTCTGGTCCGGCGCCGCTCGTCACTCAAGAGCCTTTCGTCATGATGGGAGAATCAAGCTTCCGCCCATGCGGGAGCCTCAACCAGACATAGGGCCAGCGTGGCAGGTCGCCAAGCGCTGCTTGGTCGCAGTCTGAGCAAATTTGATCCAAACCAAGCCTCTCACCCTGCGTTAGGGCAGGCCTCTGGCTTGAGATCAATCAAAGGCGTGCCATCGACGCAATCGAGCCCCCGCACGATGAGCCGATCCGCATGGACCTCGACCAAGCGCACGACAGACGAGGCAATGGGATTGGGCCGGATGGGTGAGCGCAGGCTGAAGGTCCCGGCCCCTCCAGCGCTGCCGTGGGGCGATTGGGTCGCCAAATCCCGCTGGGCGCGATGCATCCAATAGAGCACTTGCAGATAGTCATGCCGCTCAATGCCCGCGAGGGCGGGCCGGAAGGGCTCCGAAATCTCGATGGTACAAAGCGGCCCCTCTTGCGCATCACCTTTGCGCGGGCACTCGCGCCGCTCAGCCCAAGGTGTGCGGATTTGGCCCAGAAAATAGACCTGCTCATCGGTCTTGCTTGGCAGGAGCAGCCGGGTCTCGCCCGGCCTGATCTGTGTTTGGTCTGTCACATCATCCATGATTGGGCTTTCTCCACATCCCCTTAACCTTACCCCGCCCCATGATTCTGGTGAACCGCCACGGGCTTGATTTGCGCGGGCTGATCCCTGATGCTGAGGCTCGATAAGCAAAAAGCGGGAGCCCCAGCACAAGAGGGACCCCGCAGGGAGGATAAAATGGACTTCTCGCTGCCTGAAGAATTGCGGCTGCTCAAAGATAATCTGCGCCGCTATGTCGACAAGGAAATGATCCCGCATGAGCGTGAAACGCTCAATGGCGAGGAACTCAAACCTGAATGGCGCGAAAAATTCCAAAAGGGCGCGAAAGAACTCGGCATTTGGATGATGGAAGTGCCGGAAGAATTCGGTGGTCCGGGTCTGGGCATTCTGCCGCGTGTCGTTGTCTGGGAAGAATTGGCCCGCACCATTGCGCTGCCAACCCGTGGCGAGAGCATGATTGGCCCGGCTGTGCGCGCTATTCTCTTCTCGCTCGAAGGCGAAATGCGCGAAAAATATCTGCTGCCTGTTTTGCGCGGCGAAAAGCGCGCGTGCTTTGCGCAGACCGAACCTGATGCGGGCTCGGATCCGGGCTCCATGCGTACTGTTGCTGTGCGCGATGGCGATGATTATGTCATCAATGGTGTGAAGCGTTACATCAGCCATGCAGACAAGGCTGACTTTGCGCAAGTTATGGCTGCAACCGATCGCTCGAAAGGATCGCGCGGGGGCATTTCCTGCTTCCTCGTGGATATGAATCTGCCGGGCGTGCGCATCTCCACCAAATATCAAACCATGATGGGCGATGCGCCTTGCGAAATCGTTTTCGACAATGTGCGCGTGCCAGCGAAAAACCGCGTCGGTGAAGAAGGCGAAGGCTTTAAATTTGGCCAAAAATGGCTGGGTGTCGGCCGCATCAAACATGGTGCGCGTGCGCTTGGCGTGGCGGAGCGCTGCCTTGATCTGGCGATTGATTATTCCAAACAGCGCGTGACTTTCGGCAAGCCCTTGTCGGAACGCCAAGCCATTCAATTCATGCTGGTTGATAGCTATGTCGAGCTGAAACAAGCGCGCCTGCTGGTCTATGAAGCTGCCTGCAAAATGGATGCGGGCGAAGATACGCGCGTCGATGCCTATATTTGCAAATCCAATGCGGATGAAATGGCTTTCCGTGTGGTTGATCGTTGTATGCAAATTTTCGGCGGCATGGGTCTGACGACTGATTTGCCGATTGAAAAATTCTGGCGTCAGCAACGCTCGTTCCGTATTACGGAAGGCGCGACGGAAGTGATGAAAATGGTCATCGCACGCCACTTGCTGAAAAAATCCTGATGTTTGCAACGGAATGGTCCCGCCTCGAGGGGCGCAATCTCTTCACGCTGTCTTTGATCGGCGCTGCCGATGGCAGCGTGGAGGAAGAAACCGCGCAGATCATTGATGAAGCGCTCGAGATCATCCGCGAGGAAGGTCTCGACAAGCGCCATATTGTGCGCTCACGCCTCTTCACCGACAGCCGCGCCAATCGCCAGCTCGCAAGCGATGTGCGCCGGGCCACTCTGGTTGGGCCCTTGCGCGGCTCCAGCTCGAGCTTTTTTGATGCCCGCCGCCTGCCTGAAGATGGGCGGGTGCGGCTTGATCTCTCGGTTCTCGTGCCGCGCGATCCACGCGCGACAAAAACCGTCGTTGATTATGAACCCGCCATTGCGCCACCCCGCTATGTGACGCTGGATGGGCTCGTTTTTCTCTCCGGCATCACCGATGTGACGCCCGGGCTTGCCGCGCAGGTCGGCGCCATTCGTGTGGCGATTGATCAATCGCTGTCGATGGCGGGCACCCGCATGGCGCAGGCCAAGATCATGTCGGTCTTTCTCGCCCGCGAGGAAGACCCGCGCGAAGCCCTACAGCTCATCGACAAGCATTTTGCCGATTGCCCGGTGACGCCGGTTTTGACGCAAGTGGGCGGCTATTCCGCCCCCGAAAAGCGCATTGAAATCGAAATCTCCGCCAGCCTTGGCTGAACAAACGGGCCGCACCCGCTTGAGCTTTGCCCGCCCGCGCGGGATAAAGGGATTTATCAACCGGGCCCAAGGCCCGACGGTGACAATCAAATAAGAACAAGGGATGGACCACGATGGGTGAATATGCGCTCGGCCAACCAGTGCCTCGCTTTGAAGACCCGCGCCTGATCCGCGGCGGCGGCCGCTATGCTGATGATATTAGCATGCCGGGCCAAACTTTCGGCGTTGTTGTGCGCTCCAAACATGCCCATGCAAAAATTTTAAAAATCGACACCAGCGCGGCAGAAGCCATGCCCGGCGTGCTCTGCGTGCTCACCGGCGAAGATTGGAAAAAATCTGGCTATGCCGATTTGCCCATGCCCAAGGGCCGCAAGCGCCGCGATGGTTCGCCCATGCATTCGGGCAAATTCCCGGCGCTGACGCCTGATAAAGTGCGTTGGGTGGGTGACTATGTTGCTTTCGTTGTCGCTGAAACGCGCTTGCAAGCACTCGATGCTGCCGAAGCCGTTGTCATCGATTATGAACCTCTGCCCGCCAATATTGTGACCGAACATGCGCCGAAAGATGGCACGCCCCTCGTTTGGGATGATTGCGCCAATAATATTTCTTTCGTGCATCAGGAAGGTAATAAGGAAGCCACCGAAGACGCTTTCAAAAAAGCGGATGTGGTGGTTCGGCATAAATTCATCATCAATCGCGTGACCGCTGCCACAATGGAACCGCGCGCTTGTGTGGGCTATTATGATCCGGCCGCTGATCGCTACACGATCTACACGACTTTGCAGCGCGCTATTCACTATCGCGGCCAGCTCGCGCGCACTTTGCGTGTGCCAGAAAGCAAAGTACATGTGATTGCGGGCGACATTGGCGGCTCCTTCGGCATGAAGTCGGGCGTCTATAATGAAGTCGCACTCACTCTCTTTGCATCCAAAGTCATTGGCCGTCCGGTCAAATGGACGTCCACACGTTCAGAAGGCTTCCTCTCGGATGCGCAGGCGCGTGACAATGTGACGGAAGCAGCACTCGCTTTGACCAAGGATGGCAAATTCCTTGGCCTGCAAGTCAAGACCATTGCTAATGTCGGTGCTTATTTGCAGCCCGGTGGGGATGGTGGCGCAACGTCTAACCTTGGCACTTTGGCGGGCGTTTATACAACACCTGCGATTCACGTCGATGTCACAGCGGTTTTCACCAATACCAATCCGATGCGCCCCTATCGTGGCAATGGACGGCCTGAAGCAGCTTATGTGATTGAGCGCATCATTGATCTGGCCGCCAATGAATTGAAGATGGATAAGGCGGAGATCCGCCGCAAGAACATCATTCCTGTTGAGGCGCTGCCCTATAAGACGCCACTGAAATTCGTCTATGATTCCGGCGAATTCGAAAAGGGTATGGATATGGTGCTCGACATGGCCGATTGGAAAGGCTTTGAAGAGCGCCGCAAGGAAGCCCGCAAGCGCGGCAAGCTGCGTGGCATTGGCCTTTCCAATTCGATTGAAAAAGCCGCTTCGCCCGGTTTTGAAGGCGCTGAAATTCGCTTTGACCGTTCAGGCACCGTCACCATTCTCTCCGGCGCCGTCACGCAAGGCCAAGGCCATGAGACTGTGTTCAAACAGCTTGTTTGTGATCGCCTCGGTGTGAAGCCAAGTGACGTGCATTATGTGCAAGGCGATACGGATGCGGTCTTCTTTGGTGAAGGCACGGGCGGCTCGCGCACTGCAACGGTGGGTGGATCAGCGCTTTATTTAGCGGCTGAAAAAATCGTCGATAAGGCCACGAAAATCGCCAAGAAAATGCTCGGCGATGATGAGGTCGATTTCAAGGATGGCATTTTCACCGGTCGCAAAACCAATCAAAGCTTGACGATCAGCGAAGTGGCTAAAGGCTCAACCAATCCGAAGAACTTGCCGGAGGGTATGGAAGTCGGCCTCATCGCCAATGCGGTCTATGCAAATGATCTCATGAATTATCCAAGCGGCAGCCATGTCTGCGAATTGGAAATTGATGAAGAGACCGGTGTCGTTGAAATCCTGCGCTATAATGTGGTGGATGATGTTGGCACTGTGCTCAATCCACTTTTGCTGAAAGGCCAAATCCACGGCGGCATTTCGCAAGGTGTGGGCCAGATGCTGATGGAAGATCTGACCTATGATCCACAGAGTGGCGAATTGCTCGCCGGCTCTTTCATGGATTATGCCATGCCCAAGGCCGATCACTTCTGCCCGATTGATGTGGTGAGCAATCCTGTGCCGACCAAGACCAATCCTTTGGGTGTGAAGGGCGCGGGCGAGGCTGGGTGCGTCGGCGCCCTGCCCGCGGTTGCCAATGCGCTCGCAGATGCGCTCAGCGTTTATGGCATTCAAGATGTGCCCATGCCCGCTACACCCGCACGCGTTTGGAAATTGATCCAAACAGCCAAGACCAAGGCGGCGTAAGTTTTTTAAAAAAAAGCTACAGCTCAGTTTGCAAGAAACCCTCGGCTTCGCTACCGATGCCGAGGGTTTTCTTTTGTCTTTTTCGATTCTCAATTTCTTAAGGTCATTTTCATCATGGCAAAATCGCAAAAGTCTCTGTCTGGCAGCGACCTTTCAGAACAATCGCAAGACTGGATCGCGCAATTCAGACACCATCTGAATGGCCAAGCTCAAGCCGAATGTTTCAGATTACGAAACATTTGTGCGGGTCGCTATCGCACTTTGCGGATGCGCTGCTTCGGGCGCGTTAGAAAAACTGAGGATATCCCAACCCTCATCATCCCGCCGCTCGCCGTTCATGATGCGGGCTTTGTCGATCTCTTTGCTGGCAATTCGCTGATCGAGACTTTTCTCAAATCCGGGCATGAGGCCGTGCATCTGGCTGATTGGCGCAAACTCACGCCCGACAGCGCCGAACAATCCATTGATGCTTGCTTGTCTGACCTGTCGATCGCGATTGATGATTTGGGTGGGCGCGTCAATTTGGTAGGCCTATGTCTAGGCGGGCTTTTCGCGCTCCTGGTTGCGGCGCGATTTCCCAACAAGGTGGAAAAGCTAGCCCTCGCCGGCACGCCTGTTGATATGGACGCGCAACTCTCTTTGCTGACCTATCAAACCAGTAAATTGCAAAGCCTGCCGCGCGATCTTGTGGCGGCAGAAGATTGGCTGGCCCCGCTGACCATTTCTAAATCGGGCGAGCTTTCAGGCCTTGATGCTATGCAACGCGATCCCGGCTCATTCTCGCGCGCGGATCTTGATGCTTTGGCGGCTTTTGGTGCTTGGACGCAACGCAAGGGCGATCTCTCCGCCCCTTATTTGCGTGATCTGCTCATGCGCATCATCAAAGGCAATGAAATCGCCAAAGGTGAGTTCAAAGTGCTGGGCCGCAAGATTAATCTCAAAGACTTGCGCGCCCCGCTTTTTGTCTTGGCTGGCACGCGCGATGATATTGCACCGCGCCGTCAAGCATTGCGTGTCTTGGATTTGGTGGGAACACCCAAAGCGCGCAAACGCGCCCTCACCATTGAAGCTGGACATTTGGCGCTTCTCATGGGTCGCCAAACTTTAGCGCGCGAATGGCGCATGATTGCAGGCTGGCTACAATCCAAAGCGCCATTCACGCAAAAAGCGGCTTAGACCATCGCGGGCAAAGCCGAGAGCAAATGCCCATAGCCTGTGCGCTTTTCATTGACATGCAGCCGCTTCTGGAATTCCCAGACGCGGGCTGTCACCGGATGCACAACAGGAATGCCAAGATCACGCTCTAGCATGTCCACAATATGCAAAGTGCGCCAACCGGAGCCCAGCATATAAATCGCATCAGCGCCCTTATGTTTGACAAAAGCCTTTTTAATATGGGCGTAAACTTGCTCGCCTGATAATTCTTGCACTTTATTGAAAGGCACATCGACGCCTTCCATGCAGCGCACATCAAAGCCGGCATCACGGAAGTAAGCCGCAAATGTGTCATTGATATCGCCTTGGAAATAAGAGGCACCAATAATGCTCTTGGCACCAAGCGCCCGCAAAGCTGAAATATGGTTCTGGCCAGCGGTGAAAATGGGCGTTTTATATTTGGCTTCCCATTCCCCCACGAGACGTGTTTCAGCCTCACGCCCCATCACCATGAATGGTGGTGCGCCATTGGGATGAATGGCATCGCAATTTTGCTCGGCGCAAAGCGCAATCTGCTGCTCATAAGCGCCCATAACAGTTGCAAATTCATCACGCGTGCCGCGCGTAATATTAACGAAGAGGGGAATGACGCCGATTCCTTCAGGCAGAAGGCGGATGAATTCTTCGGTCGCGCCGGGCCGTAATGTTGGATGAATAATGCCGGCAATGCCGCGCCACGCCGAAAAGGCCATATTTCCCTCCCCTTTATTGTTTTTTAAAGCGCGGCGTCTGAGGCGCCTGCTTTGCCTATGCATTTTGGCTGATGCGCGCCCCGTTTAAAAGCCCTGCGCGGGACCGCCCAAACCCCAGACATATGAGCAGGCTTGATAAAAATACCCGCCCCCTCGAAAGGGAGCGGGCAAGTCAGGGAGGAAACGCCCAAGAAGAGCGTTGCAGCGGCCAGGCGAGCTTCCAAACAAAACCTGGATGCCACCCAGACCCTTCAGCAAGAGCCGCGCCATTTGCCGCCTATCGGGGGCTAACCCACAGCCAAATGCCGCCCCGCCTCGAAAAGGGGCAAATTGCGCCAAGGCTTTAAGCAAGCCCGCGCGCCAGTGCCGCATGCCAGAGCAGCCAAGATTGCGTGATCTGAGGATTTGAGGCCTTTTTGACCTCGTCCAGAACACCCATTATTGGTTCCACGCCCGGGCCCAAAGCCCTTGCGGCACTCCATCCAGAAGCTTTTGGTGATCTCATGCCACATTATCGTTCACGCACCACGACCCACGGCCGCAATATGGCGGGCGCGCGCGGCCTCTGGCGCGCCACGGGCATGAAGGATGAGGATTTCGGCAAGCCGATCATCGCCATTGCCAATAGTTTCACGCAATTTGTGCCGGGCCATGTGCATCTGAAGGATCTCGGCCAATTGGTTGCGCGCGAAGTTGAAAAGGCGGGCGGCGTCGCCAAAGAATTCAACACAATTGCGGTGGATGATGGCATCGCAATGGGCCATGACGGCATGCTCTATTCGCTGCCCTCGCGCGAAGTCATCGCCGATGCGGTCGAATATATGGCCAATGCCCATTGCGCAGATGCGCTTGTGTGCATTTCCAATTGCGACAAAATCACGCCCGGCATGTTGATGGCCGCTATGCGCCTCAATATTCCGGCCGTCTTTGTGTCCGGCGGCCCGATGGAAGCTGGCAAATATATTCACGAGGGCAAGACGCATAAGGTCGATTTGATCGATGCAATGGTGGCGGCCGCCGACGACAATGTGTCGGATGAAGAAGTGAAGGTGATTGAGCGCTCGGCCTGCCCGACCTGCGGCTCATGCTCTGGCATGTTCACCGCCAATTCGATGAATTGCTTGACCGAAGCCTTGGGCCTCTCGCTGCCCGGCAATGGCACGACACTCGCCACGCATGCTGATCGCAAGCGCCTCTTTGTCGAAGCAGGCCATCTCATTGTTGATTTGGCGCGTCGCTATTATGAGCAGAATGATGACAGCGTGCTGCCGCGCAATGTCGCCAATTTCAAAGCTTTTGAAAATGCGATGACGCTCGACATTTCAATGGGCGGCTCGACCAATACTGTGCTGCACATTCTGGCCGCCGCTTATGAAGGCGGGATCAATTTCACAATGGATGATATTGATCGCTTGTCTCGCCGCGTGCCCGTGCTTTGCAAAGTCGCACCAGCGGTTGCCAATGTGCATATTGAAGATGTGCATCGTGCCGGTGGCATTATGTCGATCTTGGGCCAATTGGAACGCGCAGGGCTTCTGCACACGGACACGCCCACCGTCCACACCAAGACGATGGGTGAAGCGCTCGCGCATTGGGATATTTCGCGCAGCAAGAGCGAGAAAGTGCGTGAATTTTTCCGCGCCGCGCCTGGTGGCGTGCCAACACAAACGGCTTTCTCGCAAGATCGTCGCTGGGATGATCTTGATGAAGATCGCCAGACGGGCGTCATCCGCGATGCGGATCATGCTTTCTTGAAGGACGGCGGCCTCGCTGTCCTCACCGGCAATATTGCGCTTGATGGCTGCATTGTGAAAACGGCGGGCGTCGATGAAAGCATCCATGTCTTTTCGGGCCCCGCACGCGTGTTTGAAAGCCAAGATGATGCGGTCGACGCAATTTTACGCGGCAAGATTAAAGCGGGCGATGTTGTCGTCATTCGCTATGAAGGTCCGCGTGGTGGCCCCGGCATGCAGGAAATGCTCTATCCAACGAGCTATTTGAAGTCGAAGGGCCTCGGCAAAGCCTGCGCGCTGATCACCGATGGTCGCTTCTCGGGTGGCACATCGGGCCTGTCGATTGGCCATTGCTCGCCGGAAGCGGCAGAAGGTGGTGCCATCGGCCTCGTTGAAGAGGGCGATACGATTGAGATCAATATTCCAAAGCGCATTTTGCGTGTGGCGGTCAGCGATGCTGAACTTAGCCAGCGTCGCGCGGCAATGGAAGCCAAGGGCAAGGATGCGTGGAAGCCGGCAAAACCGCGCCAACGCCAAGTCTCCACCGCTTTGCGCGCTTATGCCATGCTGACGACAAGTGCAGCCAAAGGGGCTGTTCGCCAAATCCCCGGCGAATGACTCATAAAAGGCGGCGCAAAAGTGCCGCCTTTTTTATAGGCTGCGATAAAAAGAAAAGGCTCACATCCCGTGAAGATTGTCGTTCCTGCCCTGATCAAGCGCAATATGGCGCTATTTGCTTTGTCGCAAAGTTTTACAGGCGCTGGGATGCAATTCATCTATGGGCTCGGACCATTGATGATTGTGGGTATTAGCGGATCAAATGATCTGGCGGGCCTATCAGTCGCCCTCATCGGGCTCTCGCGCTTTCTGGTCTCATATCCAATCGGCAAGATTACAGATTCATTTGGTCGCAAGCCCGGCATTTTGCTCGGCCTTGCTTTGGCCCTTGTTGGCACATTCGTCATTGCGATGGGGCAAAATGCCGCCAATCTGATTGGCGTGATTTTTGGTATTTTGATTTTCGGCATGGGCATGAATGCCGCGCAACAAATGCGCGTTGGCGCAACAGATATGTTTCCCTCGTCACTGCGTGGGCAGGCGCTCGGCTATATTGCACTTGGTACTTTTGCCGGCCTTATTCTCTCACCCGCTGTCGTCAATCTGGGTGAACGTATGGCCGCAGCAGGCGTGGGGCAAGCGCTCGTTTTGCCCTGGCTCATGCTGCCTATTCTCATCATCATTGGGGCGGGCCTTGTTTATTTCGTGCGCCCCGATCCGAAAGAAATTGGCCAAAATTTAAGCCATTATTATCCGGACTATGTCGAACCGCAGCATCCAGCAAGCAAGGGTGATAAATTCGTCGGCGGCAGCCTGATGAAATATGTGCCGACACGTCTTGCCATTGCCGCCAATGCAGCAGCGCAAGGCAATATGTCGATTGTCATGGTGCTCACCTCCCTTGTCTTGCAGCATCACGGCCATTCACTCACCGCTATTGCTTGGGCGCATCTTTTCCATTCTGCGGGCATGTTTGCTTTTTCCATTCCGATTGGAAAATTGGCTGACCGCATGGGTCGTGCAAAAATTATGTATCCCGGCCTTGTTCTAACCATTGCAGGCGCGGCACTTGTCGGCCTAACTTCGGGTTATATTTCGATCACTTTCGGTACTTTCCTCGTTGGTATTGGCTGGGCCATGACAAATGTTGCCTCCACAGCCCTGCTTGCAGATGAAGTTGAGACATCCATGCGCGGCCGCGCCATTGGCACGAATGATTCATGGGCGGGTGGCACAAGTCTTGTTCTGTCCATCATCACTGGCCCGCTGATTTCTTATGGTGGCCTGCCAGCCTCTGCTGTCTTTGCCGCATGTGTTGCTGCTGTGCCGCTTCTCATGTGGGCTTTCTCTTCACGCAAGGCCCCAAAGGCATGATGCCCAGCACTGGAATTCTACCCCTGCGCCACGCTGCTTTGGCCGTGGCAATCATGGCCGTCTGGGGCAGCAATTTTGTGGTGATGAAAAGCGGACTGGAACATTTGCCGCCGCTGTTCTTTGCAGCCTTGCGCTTCACGATTGTGAGTTGTCCGCTGGTCTTTCTTCTGCCGCGCCCGCCTGTGGCTTGGCGTAATCTGGCGCTCTATGGGCTTTTCATTGGCTTTGGGCAATTCGGCCTGATCTTCACCGCTCTGAATGGCCATATATCGCCAGCCCTCGCATCGCTGGTTGCGCAGACGCAAGTCTTCTTCACCATTATTCTTGCCCTTGTTCTCGATGGTGAGCGCGTCAAACCCCTGCAATGGGGCGCGCTTTTGCTTGCCGCCTCCGGTCTTGTCGTGATTGCCCTGCATACGGATGCACAAACGAGCATGACAGGTCTCTTACTCATGCTGGGCGCTGCATTGAGCTGGGCGCTCGGCAATGTTGCAAGCCGCAAAGCGGGGCGCATCAACATGCTGGCCTATGTTGCTTGGTCGAGCATTTTTGCAGCCCCGCCGCTTTTCGCGCTCTCGCTTTTGGTTGAGGGCCCACAGGCCATTGCGCATGGCGTGCAAGAGGCGACGCTCGGCACATGGGGCACGGTGATTTGGCAAGCGGTCGGCAATTCGCTCTTTGGTTATGCGGCCTGGGGCTGGCTGCTTGCACGCCACCCCGCTGCCCTTGTGGCGCCAATGGCTTTGCTCGTGCCCATCTTTGGTTTTGCAACGTCTGCCCTGTGGCTTGGCGAACCCCTCCCCTTTTGGAAGCTTGCAGCCGCTGCACTTGTCATGGCAGGTCTAAGCGTGAATGTGCTGGCGCCTCTCCTCAAGGCGCGGCAATTGGAGACGAGCAGATGAAAGATGTGCTGGAGAGGCTGGATTCGGTCGAGACGACCGTCGCCTATCAGGCGCAAGCGATTGAGGATCTCAATCGCACCATCACTGAACAATGGAAAATCATTGATGCGCTGAAGCGCGCCTATGAGCAATTGAGTGACCGCGTGCAAGAGGCGGAAACGCGCGCGCGCCAATCAGGCCCGGCGGAACCACCGCCACCCCATTATTGAGTTTCCCGCATGAATGCGCATAAGCCCCTATCTTCAACACAACGCCCCGATCCGCGCGGCGTCGTGTTGCTGGATGCGCAAGATCGCCCAATTGGCACAATGGGCAAACATGCCGCCCATATGCGCGGCGCCTATCATGCTGCCATTTCCGTCATTCTGGTTGATCGCACAGGGCGCCAATTGCTGCAGCAACGCGCTTTCACCAAATATCATTGCGGTGGGCTTTGGACCAATGCCTGCTGCTCGCATCAAATGGCGGGCGAAACATCGCAAGCCGCCGCACAGCGCCGCCTGTTTCAAGAATTGCGCATCACAACCAAACTCTCACCCTTCGCGCGTGTGCGCTACCGCGCCCGTGTTGGCCATCTGACCGAACATGAATGTGTCGATGTCTTTGTCGGCCTTGTCGATGAAATGCCGCGTGTGAACCGCCAAGAAGCCGCGCAAGTCGCTTGGCTCTCTCCCGGCGCCCCACAGGCCTATAATCCGCTGACACCTTGGTCTGCGCTGTATCTCGACCTTTTTGGCTTTGAAGGCCCGCGCGCCCGCGCCTTAGGCCTCGATGATGGAACAATTCACGATTGCGGACCCACTGTCCGACTCTGATATAGTCTCACAAAGACCTGGCCGATCGATCAAGAGGCGGCCCAAAAGAGGCAAGAATGACCGAGCACACTCACACCCACACGGGCTCTTGCTGTGGTGGACATGATGCCGCCCCGCCACCTGCCACCTTGCCGGCTGAAATGCGCGATCCTGTTTGCGGCATGATGGCCAAGACAGATGGCTCCAAACCAACAAGCCGCGTTGGAGAGCGTGATTTCTTTTTCTGCGGCAATGGCTGCAAAACAAAATTCGACGCTGAGACTGATTTTTATCTGACACGCACAGCCAAAGATCTTGTCTGCGGCATGGATGTGAATGTGGCCAATGCCAAATATGCGCTGCGTCACAATAAGAAGAGCTATTATTTTTGCTCCGCTGGCTGCGAAACAAAATTTGAAAAAGAGCCTGAACGCTATACGGGCGAAACACCGCCACCACCTGCAGCACCTCTCCCTGAGGGCACGATCTATACATGCCCAATGGATCCAGAAATCCGCCAAATTGGCCCCGGCACATGCCCCATTTGCGGCATGGCGCTTGAACCAGACATGCCAAGCGCTGAGAATGGACCCAACCCCGAATATGTTGATTTCGTCCGTCGCCTCACGCTGGCAGGACCACTTGTTGTGCCCATCGTCATTTTGGAAATGGGCGGTCATGTTGGCGCTTTTGATTGGCTCTCGCCTTTCATCTCGGGCCTTATTCAATTGGCTTTTTCTCTGCCTATCGTTCTTTGGGCGGGGCGGCCTTTCTTTGAGCGTGGTTGGTTATCAGTAAAAACGCGCCACCTTAATATGTTCACGCTGATTGCATTGGGCACAGGCGTGGCTTTTGCTTATAGCCTTGTCGCGCTTTTTGCGCCGAACCTCTTTCCACATGCCTTTCATCATCACGATGGTTCTGTGCCGATTTATTTCGAAGCAGCCTCTGTGATCATTGTTTTGGTGCTGGTCGGCCAAGTGCTTGAATTGCGCGCGCGAGAACAAACAGGTGGGGCTATTCGCGCTTTGCTTGATCTTGCACCAGCTACAGCGCGCCGCCTGCGCGCCGACGATAGCGAAGACGAGATTGCGCTTGATCTTGCCCGTATTGGTGATCGCCTGCGCGTGCGGCCCGGAGATAAAGTGCCGCTCGATGGTGTGGTGCTGGAAGGTCGCAGCGCGGTGGACGAATCTTTCGTCACGGGCGAAAGCATGCCTGTGACAAAGGACGTCGGCGCCAAAGTGATTGGCGGCACGATCAATGGCACCGGCACATTCATCATGCGCGCAGAAAAAGTCGGCCGCGACACAATGCTTGCGCAAATTGTGCAAATGGTCGCCTCGGCACAGCGCTCACGCGCCCCAATCCAACGCCTTGCTGATCAGGTGGCTGGCTGGTTTGTGCCACTTGTCGTGAGCATTGCTGCAATGGCTTTCATCGCTTGGTCCTTGTTTGGACCAGAGCCGCGCATGACATTCGGGCTTGTTGCAGCCGTCTCCGTTCTCATCATTGCTTGCCCTTGCGCGCTTGGGCTCGCAACACCTATGTCAATTATGGTGGGTGTGGGGCGCGGGGCACAATCTGGCATTCTCATTCGTCATGCTGAAGCTTTGGAGCGAATGGAAAAAATCGACACATTGGTGATCGATAAAACCGGCACATTGACTGAAGGCAAACCGCGCGTCACCGCCCTTCTCCCAATACAAGGCTGGCAGAATGACGACGTCTTGCGCCTTGCAGCTAGTCTTGAAGCCGCCAGCGAACACCCGCTCGCTTCCGCCATTGTTCTCGCTGCCAAAGAGAAAGGTTTAACGCTCGCAAAGGTCGAGCATTTTGATCAGCCCGTCGGCAAAGGTGCGATGGGCATAGTTGAAGGGCGCAAACTTGCCATTGGCCATAAAGCCTTTCTGAACGATCTTGGTATTGCAACAGATCATCTCGAAATGCAGGCCAATGATTTGCGTCGCGATGGCGCCACAACAATCTTTTTTAGCGTCGATGGCAAATTGGCCGCCATAATCGCCATTGCTGATCCCATTAAAGACACAACATCAGCGGCCTTAAAAGCGCTGGCTGCTGATGGCTTGCGCATTGTCATGCTTACCGGCGATAATCGCACAACTGCCGAAGCAGTCGCGCGCAAGCTAAGCCTCACAGAGGTGGAAGCAGACGTTTTGCCAGATCAAAAGCGCGCGGTCATTGATCGATTGCGTGCGCAAGGCCGTA
>CAWUNF010000007.1:0-13922 GCA_963923195.1 uncultured Hyphomicrobiales bacterium
GTGATGCGCTGCGACAGCACACCGGACTTGGCCATGTAATGAATGCGCTCGATCTTCACATCTTGAAAATAAGGCCAGTTGGGTGACTGATAGCCGAATCGATGCGAGAGATTGTAGAATTCGAGTCCCATCGAATTATCGAGGTTGCCCTCGAACTGAACGCCGCGAATGGTCACAGGCATTTTCGTCCTCCGTTTGCGCTTCTTCCCTTAAGCAGCATGATTGCTGCTAAATTTTTGTGGTCCATGATACGATACGCATGTACCATATAGCGGTCAATCGGCCGTCCTGCGCTTTTTCGAGAGGCGCGATGACAGGCGGCCTTGAGGAGGTTTTATGCAGGACTTGAAAGATCCTGACGAAAAGAACGGCGCACAAGCCGGCATTCAAGTCATTGCACGTGCCGCAAGCATTTTGCGCACGCTGGAAAACCATCCTGATGGATTGAGCCTTGGCCAGATTGCCAAATCTGTCGATTTGGCGCGCTCAACTGTGCAGCGCATTGTGGCAGCACTTGCGGCAGAAGATTTCGTGATTGCCTCCGGCCCGGGTGATGTGCGCATCGGCCCCGGCCTTGTTCGCATTGCAGCATCGGTGGCATCCAACACGGCGGACCTCATCCGTCCGCATTTGCGTTCTCTGGGTGAAGAGGTTGGTGAGACAGTTGATTTAGCGGTTCTCTCAGGTGGCTCGACCGTCTTTGTCGATCAAGTGCCCGGCCGCCATCGTCTTGTTGCCGTGTCTGCCGTGGGTGAGCGTTTTCCGCTGCATTGCACAGCCAATGGCAAAGCCATTCTTGCCTGCTTCTCGCCGGAAGATGCTGAAGAACTCATCGACAAGAGCCTTGCGGAACATCCTGATTTTCCATTGAAAAACAGGGCGAAACTGCAAGCTGAGCTGGATGACATTCGCAAAACCAATTTAGCATTCGATCTCGAAGAACATGGCGAGGGCATTTCTGCCATTGGCATTGCTATGCTCGACTTGATGGGGCGCCCCGTCGCCGTGTCCATCCCCGTACCGTCGCAACGTTTCGACGAGCAAAAAGATGGTTTGTCGAGACAATTAAAGGGCTTCCGCAAACGCATTCGTGCAGCCATCGCGCGCTAACAGAAAGCCTACCAAGGAAGGGGGTGGGGTGAGGCATGACTCCGCTTGACGGGGTATCGCCATGCGGTACTCTTATTCCATGATACGGTACAGGTTGCACCAAAAGAGTGCCCCGGCCGATCAGGAAGAGGAACCTCAGGAGGAACCCCATGAGCCTGTCTCGTCGCGTGCTCGCTGGTAGCATTGCATCCGCCGCACTGATCGCGTCTTGGACCGTGTCTTGCACTGTCGCTCTTGCCCAAACGGTCGAGCTGAAAGTCTCGCATTATCTGCCGCCGAACCACACGTTCCAAAAAGAACTCACGCGCTGGGGCGACGAGCTGACTGAAAAATCAGGCGGCCGTTTGAAGCTCAATATTTTCCCGGCTTCGCAGCTTGGTCCCGTCAATCGCCAGTTTGATCTTGCTCGCTCAGGCGTGGCGGACATTGCTGTTGGCCTTCATGGCGCAACACCGGGCCGCTATCCAACAACAGAACTTGTGAGCCTGCCTTACGTGCATCCAAAAGCAGGCGACAATAGCGCGGTCACATCCAAGCGCCTGACGGAATTGGCTCCCGAATATCTGGCCGCTGAACATAATGGCCTGAAGATTCTCTGGATGGCGGTCACCAATCCGCTCATGTTCCACACGGCGAATAAGAAGATCGCCACCGCTGCTGATTTCAAAGGCCTGCGCATTCGCTATGCAGGCGAGCAATTTGCGCAGATCATCCCGGCGCTCGGCGCTGTGCCGCTGCCCGTGCCGCCGGCTGAAACGCAAGACGGTTTGGCGAAGGGCATTATTGATGGCGCCACTTTCCCTTATGAAGCGACACAAAGCTTCGATCTTGGCACAGTTGTGAAATATTCGCTGGAGCCGGGGGTCTCAACCGCAACATTTGCGGTTGTTATGAATCCAGCAAAATATAATGCGCTGCCAGATGATCTGAAGAAACTCATCGACACAACAACAGGCCCCGCGCGCGCAGAAGCTTTCGGCAAAGTCTTCGACGAAGGTGAAAAGCACGGCCGCCAATATATGCTCGACAAGAAAGTTGAGATTACCAAGCTGTCGGATGCAGAACTTGCAAATATTCGCAAGACACTTGCCCCAATTGTCGAAAAGGCAACGTCAGCTCTTGAAAAAGAGGGTAAGCCCGGCGCGAAATTCCTCGAAGCCTATCAGCGCTAAGCACGATCAAAGAGACCGGCCCTGACAAAAGGGTCGGTCTTTTCTCTATTGAGAGCTATTTCATGTTGAAATTTGCTGAGACGATTAAGAATGCACAATTGCGCCTCGCTATGTTGGCGCTTTTCGTCATGATGATGATCATCGTGTTTGACGTCACCATGCGTTACGCCTTTTCAAGCCCCATTCACGGCGCTTATGATGTGGTGGAAGTGAGCCTTTTGGTGTTCGTTTTTCACGGTCTCTCAGCTTGTTTTCTTGCACGACAGAATATTGTCATTGATCTCATCGACAATCTCGTGCCCGAGCGCGTCACTCATATTTTGGTGCGTCTGTCTGACCTCATCACCATTGGCATTCTCGCATTGATGATCTGGGCCATGTTTGAACCAGCATCACAGGCTTTCCAATATGGCGACAAAAAGCTCGAACTGGGTTTGAAGCTCTGGATTCTCTGGTCTGTTGCAATGGCAGGCCTTGCGGGAACTTTGTTCTGCGCATTCGGTGCGCTTGCTAAGCCTGTTGTCACATCGCATGGCGGAGAACGGATGTGAGCAACCAATGGATTGGCGCCTGTGGCGTTCTCGCGCTTTTCGTTCTTCTCTTTCTGCGCGTGCCCGTGTGGGCCGCCCTCATGCTCGTCGGCGTGATTGGTAATACGATTGTTGGTGGCTGGAGCTCATCTTTCGCCATTCTCGGCACGACAGGTTTTGATACGGGCTCGGCCTATACACTTTCCGTCATTCCGCTCTTTATTTTGATGGGTGATGTTGCCTCATCCACACGCCTATCGGCTGATCTTTTCAATGCTGCGCGTGTGCTTTTATCAGGCATTCGCGGCGGGCTTTCGATTGCGGCCATTGGTGCGGCTGCCTGCTTCGGCGCTGTCTGCGGCTCGTCTGTCGCAACCGCGGCAACCATGACCAAGATTGCGCTGCCGGAAATGCGCAAAGCAGGTTATGACGATGGGCTCGCCACAGGCTCGATTGCTGCAGGCGGCAGCCTTGGCATTCTTATTCCGCCATCGATCATTCTTGTGATCTATGCGGCCATTGCCGAACAAAGCGTGCCAAAACTTTTTGCCGCCGCTTTGATTCCGGGTCTCGTGCTGACCGGCATTTATATTGTGGTGGCGCTCATTGTAGCCCATCTCAAGCCAGACTATGCGCCAACCGTCGCCAATGTGACATGGAAAGAGCGGCTTGATGCTTTGCGCCAGCCTTGGCAATTCTTGCTCCTCTTCATCGTGACGATCGGCGGCATTTATGCCGGCGTCTTCTCACCGACGGAGGCTGCTGCCATTGGTGCCTTTGGTGCCATCCTGCTTGGGCTTTTAGGCCGTCGCCTGACGCTGAGCCAAATGATCAAAGCCATTGAAGGCACGGTCATCACCAGCGCCCTGCTTTTCGTCATCATCATTGGCGCAACGCTCTTTGCCTATTTCATCGTACAGACACAATTGCCTGTGTTGCTGTCGAGCTTTGCGCAATCCATGCAGCTCAATGCGCTGACGGTGATGATGATCATTGTGATCGCTTATGTGATCATCGGTTGCTTTCTTGAGGGCATTGGCATGGTGCTGATCACTGTGCCCGTCTTTCTCCCGCTGGTCGTGAAATTCGGCTATGATCCCATCTGGTTCTCAATCATCGTCGTGATTGTGGTGGAGCTCGGATTGATCCATCCACCTGTGGGCATGAATCTCTTTGTTATTCAGGCACAGGCGCCTGATGTTAAACTCACCGCCATCTATCGTGGGATTATTCCCTTCCTCATCGCGCCTTTTCTACTGATCGCACTCCTTCTCATCTTCCCTGAGCTTGCGCTTTGGTTGCCGAAAAAACTCTATGGATAAAATGACTGTCAAAATTGCTATTATCGAAGAGCCCGACGAACATCTCGCGGATCGCTTGCGTGCAGAGGTGCCGGGCATTGTCGTTCATGCGGGAAAGAGCGAAGCAGAAATCCTGCCCCATTGCGCTGATGCCAATGTGCTTATGGGTCTCGCACAATCCATCACGCCCAATATGGTGAAGGCCGCCAAAGGCCTGCAATGGATACAAGCGCTCACCACAGGCGTTGATCCGCTCAAGGCGATGAAGGAACTTGACCCGAACATCCCGATCACATCGGGGCGCGGCATTCATGGGCCGCAAATGTCGGAACTCGCTTTCCTCTATATGTTGAATTTTGCGCGCGATATTCGCACGGTGTTGAAAGATCAAACTGACACAAATTTCGAGCGTCGCCCGCAGCGCCTGCTCTGGAACAAGACGGTTGTGATTGTTGGCGTGGGTGTCATTTCAGAAGATCTGGCGCGCTGCTGCAAAGCCTTTGGCATGAAGGTCATCGGCATTACATCGCGCACATCAGTTCCCAATTTCGATCAGCTTTATCCACGCGCGAAGCTGAAAGAGGCCGCCGCATTCGCTGATTACCTCATTGCCGTCACACCGCTCACACCTGAAACCAGAGGCATGATTGATGGTGCCGTATTTGACGCCATGCCGCGCCACGGAATTTTTATCAATATAGCGCGCGGACCTGTGGTGAATGAAGCCGATCTCATTGACCGCCTGCAGCGCAAAGTGATTGCGGGCGCTGGCCTTGACACATTTGTGGAAGAGCCCCTGCCTGCTTCCAGCCCACTTTGGTCAATGGATCATGTGATCATCACGCCCCATATCGGGGGTAAAAGCGAAAGCTATGTTGATCAAATCATGCCATTGATTGCACATAATGTGCGCGCCTTCCAAAATGGTCGGTGGCAAGATTTCAAAAATCGCGTCGAGCGCTAAAAGATAAAAGACGAAAAGAGGAATGCCGCATGTCCATCAAGAAGATTGCGCTGGAAGAACATTTCATGGCGCCCAATTTCACGGATTATTGGGCAACGACTTTCGGCAATATTTCTCCTGAACTCTCCGACAAAGCACTCGGTGCTTTATCTGACTTTGGCGCACGCCGTCTGGATGACATGGATAAGAACGGCATTGAACATGCTGTTCTGGCACTTGCAGGCCCCGGTGTGCAGGCCGAAAAAGATCCGAAACTTGCCGTGCAGCGTGCACGCGAAGTGAATGATTTTCTGGCCAAGGAAGTCGTCAAGAACCCAAAGCGTTATGGCGGCCTCGCCCATGTCGCGGTCCAAGATGCAAAGGCCGCAGCAGATGAACTCGAGCGCTGCATCACGCAGCTTGGTTTTTCTGGCGTCATGATCAATGGCGCGACCAATGGCATGTATTTGGATGATCCAAGCGTCGAAGTTTTTTGGGAACGTGCCGCAGCCTTGAAAGCGCCGGTCTATATTCACCCCAATAATCCAATTGATCATCCGTCTATGTATAATGGGCATCCAGAACTTTGGGGCCCGATGTGGAGCTGGGGTGTGGAAACCGCCACACATGCCATGCGCATTGTCACAGCAGGTGTGTTTGAGCGTTATCCCGACGCCAAGATCATTCTGGGACATATGGGCGAGGCCATTCCCTTCCAGCTCTGGCGCATTGATAGCCGCTGGGCGATTGCCAATCGCCAGGGGCGCACATTGAAAGAACCGCCGAGCCATTACATTCGCAAGAATATTATGGTGACGACATCAGGCGTTTGCTCAGAAGAGCCCTTGCATTGCGCGATCAATGCGCTCGGCGCTAACAATGTCATGTTCTCAGCTGACTATCCCTTTGAGCGAACGATTGAGGCCAGCCATTTCATCGAGACCGTAAAAATTGACGAGGGCCTTAGGCAGAAAATCTGCTGGGATAATGCCAAGCGCATTTTGAACCTGAAGATCTAAAATACAAAAAGGCGCCGTTTCCGGCGCCTTTCTTTTTCACTCAGGCTGAATACCTGCAGTCTGAATGACCTCAGCCCATCGTTTCACATCGCGTGCGACAATATCTTTCAGACGATCAGGTCCACCACCAATCACTTGAAGCGCCTGCGCATCAAGTTTGGCCTTGATCTCGGGATCATTCAGCATGGCATTGAGATCAGTATTATATTTTGCCACCACATCGGCAGGCGTGCCAGCGGGCGCTAAAATCGCCCACCAATTGTCAATGTCGATACCCGGCACACCTGCTTCGCTCATGGTTGGCACATCAGGTGCCAAAGCAATGCGCTTGTCGCCGGAGACAGCGAGCACTTTTACGTCACCCCCCTTCGACAGCGACACAGCCTGCAAAGCAGGCATAAACATGCCCCCAATATGGCCACCTGCGAGATCCTGCATCGCACCCGCCAATTGGCGATAGGGCACGTGGCGCAATTGCGACTTGGATTTCTGGTTGAAAAGCTCCAACGCAATGTGATGTGGCGAGCCCGGCCCCGGCGAGCCGAAATTGATCTCATTCGGCTTCTTTTTCGCAAGCTCGACGAGCTCTGCAAATGTGTTCACGCCAAGCGACTTATGAACTGCGCAGGCAAAGACCGAATAAACAAGGCCAGCCACAGGCGCAAAATTCGCAACCGGATCATAGGGAACATTTTTAAACAGGCTAACATTCATGACGAGCGTATTGGCCGTCACCAACATAGTTGTGCCATCGGGCGCAGAACGCGCCACCGCCTGCGTTCCAATATTGCCTGATGCACCGACACGATTATCGACAATGATCGTCTGTTTCCATTTCTGCTGCAAATATTGCGCAGCCAAGCGCCCAATCGTGTCAGGGCCAGAGCCCGCACTGAATGGCACAATGAAAGTAATATTCTTATCGCCGCCCGCGACTTGCGCGCTGGCGCCGGGTGCAACAGCAGCCAAGCTTGCACCTGCCAAAAGGCCCGTGACGTCACGACGCGTAAACTGATTGGAAGCCATGAAAAAGCGCTCCGGATGTTTCCTCGAAAACGGCCGGTGTTCCGGCTCGTCATGCCATTTTAGGCCGCCCGCGCCATTGAGCAACCACCCCGCAACCGGCGGAATGTCTCCTGATTAGAACCATCACACCCCCCATTTTGGGGTTAAGCTTGCGCCTCCATGTTGCCGACAGGTCAGATGCCAAGTAGCCTATCGGCAAAATAAAAAGATCAGGGGGGAGAAGATGCGCATTGACGGCTTCGGCCTCATGCCGGTCGAAATGCCGCTGCATGACAAGGATTGGGCTTTTGCCCTTGCCACCGTTTCATCTGCGCGTGGCTATGCGGTGCGCCTGAGCGCGGGCGGTGTTCATGGCTATGGTTATGCCCCGGCCATTCCGCATATGGGATCGAGCTTTGAAGGCCTGCCCATTGAATTTGCCCGCTTCGCACCCCTCGTCAAAAATTCTGATCCGCGCGACATTGAGGGGCTTCTGCAAAAATTTGAACGCTCCTTACATGGCGCGCCACAGGCGAAAGCCGCCATTGAATGTGCGGCGCATGATCTCGTAGCCCGCGCTTTTGGAACACCGCTCTGGGGCCTGCTTGGTGGAAAGAGGACCGAGCGCGTACCAGTCATTCGTATTCTGGCTTTGAAACCGCCTGATGAAATGGCGAGCAAAGCAGCGGAGCTTTTTGCCGAAGGCTATCGCTATTTCAAAATTAAAGTTCATGGCGATATGGGAGAAGATGTCGCCCGTGTGCGCGCCATTCGTGAACGTATCGGTGAGGAAGCCCATCTCACCATTGACGCCAATCAATCCTACACGCCCAAAGAGGCGATTAACGCCATTGAACGCATGGCGCGCTATCGCGTCGATCTTTTCGAGCAGCCCGTGCATCGTTTCGATTTAAAGGGCCTTGAAATGGTGACGCGTGAATCACCTGCATTGATTGAAGCTGATGAAGCGGCCGGAACATTAGAAGAAATTGCGACCATTGTGAAAGATCGTTTGGCCGATGCCGTTAGTTTGAAAATTCCCAAGCTCGGTGGTCTGCGCAATGCCCGCGCGGCCGCGCGTCTATGCGCAACTTATGGCGTCAAATATCGCGTTGGCGCACATGTGGGAACACGGCTCCTCAATGCGCATGGCCTGCATTTGGCGGTGAGCTGCCCGGAGATCGATTACGCCTGCGAATTGGGGGAATTTGCACGTATGGATGGCGATCCCTTCTCAGGTCTCGAAGTTCAAAACGGCCATGTGGATCTGCCCTCAGGCAATGGTTGCGGTGTTGAGCCCATTCATCAAGCCTGGACTATGATTTAAGGACATGTGTGACATGAAAAAAATTCTTCTCGCTGCGACCTTAGGTCTTTCTGCATTGGTCCAAATGAATGCGGCACAAGCGGTAGACGTCAAAGACCTCATCAAATTGCAAGGAGATGAGCGCGAGCGTGTGCTTGTGGAAGGCGCACGCAAAGAAGGCAAAGTCGTCATGTATTCGGCCATGATTGAAAATCAGGCCTTGCGTCCACTAAAAGAGGCTTTTTTAAAAAAATATCCTTTCATTGAAGCCGAATTTTGGCGCGCAGATACACGTGATCTCATCAATAAAACGCTGGCTGAAGCACGCGCGCGCAATATGGTCGTGGATATTGTCGAGGGCGGCGGTGTCTCGGAAGCTTTGCTCCGCGCCAATGCGCTTGAGCCCTTTAATCTTCCAGGCTCTGCGCGATTGCCAAAAACAATGGTCGATCCAAAAGGTTTTTGGGTCGCCACACGCGTTAGCTATTTCGGCATGGGCTATAACACAAAACTTGTTCCCGAAAACGAAGTTCCCAAAACTTATCAAGATTTGCTTGATCCCAAATGGAAGGGCCGCATGGCTTGGACCGCGGAAGCCGAAACTGGCAGCGCGACCATGTTTATCAGTTTCATTCGCGGCTATATGGGCGAGCAAAAAGCCGAAGACTATTTGCGCGAATTGGGCAAACAAGACATTGCCAATATTACCGCAAGCCCACGCGAAGTGGTGAATAAAGTCATGGCTGGCGAATATGCCATTGCACTCAATATTTTCTTGCACCACCCTATTATCAGCGCCAAACAAGGTGCCAGCGTGTCTTCACAACCGATGGATCCGATTCTTGGCAATGCATCTGTGATGGTTCTGGCCAAATCTGCACCCCATCCCCATTCAGCTCTTTTGTTGATGGATTTCTTGATCTCGCCAGAAGGCCAAGAGGTCATCCAAAAAGCCGATTATTTTCCAAGCGATCCAAACCTTGATATTGAGCCCAGCGTGGCACGTATCGTGCCCTCAAAGAACGGCATGAATATGTATTTTCTCTCTGAAGAAGAGCTCTTCAAAGCCCGCGCCAAATCAATTGATTTGCAGAAAAAATATTTCCGTCGGCGATAAGGGTCTTCTTTCAGAATGAACAGCACACAGGTTGGCGGAACGACGTTCAAAGAGCGAGAATCCATCTCGCCCTGGATCTTGGGCTTAGCAGCACTTCTGCTGTGCCTTGTTGTTCCGCCCATCTTCTATCTGCTGAAAACCAGCGTTTATACAACAGAAGCTGACGGCTCCTTTGGTGTCTTTACGCTTGAAAATTATGCAGCCCTTCTGGAAAGCGATCACACACTCGAAGATCTCGCCAATTCGCTGATTTTCGCCTTTGGCTCAGCAATTCTTGCTATTTCTGGCGGCCTGCTGCAGGCGTGGATTGTTGAGCGCACAGATGCGCCTCTGCGCCAATATGTATTTCTCGTTTCGATTATTTCACTTGGCATCCCACATGTTCTTTATACAGGCGCTTGGCTTTTGATTTTGGGCCGTAATGGACCGCTCAATCTCTTGCTCATGGCCCTCACAGGATCACGTGAGCCGCTCTTCGATGTCTATTCAATGACTGGCATGATTCTCATTGAAGGCATGCTTTGGATGCCGCTTGCCTTTCTCTTAATGGGTAATGTTTTTCGAAATATGGATGGCGCCTTTGAAGATGCTGCCATGATGTCAGGCGCAAGCCTGTTGCAGACCTTGCGTCGCATCACTCTGCCGCTGGCTGTACCGGGACTTTTGGCACTCTTTCTATTGATTTTTATCCGTGCCTTTGAGGCTTTTGACATTCCTGCTTTGATTGGCAGTGTTGGCGATGTCATGGTGTTGAGCACGCAAATTTTTGCGAGCATTCGAAAAGAATTGCCGTCGAATTTTGGGCAGGCCGGCTCTTTCTCCATCGTGCTTATGATGATCGTTGTCTTCCTCCTATGGGTGCAAAGACGCATTCTGGCACAAGGTGAGAAATTCCAAACCGTCACCGGCAAAGGCTATCGCCCACGCGTGAAGCAATTGGGCTCTTGGCGCTATGTAGCAACAGGCTTGCTCGTCACGATCACAATTCTTTTGCTGATTTTGCCCTTAGGCATGATCGCGCTGATTTCACTTGTGCCCTTTTATGATGGCTTAAGCGAAACCATGCTGTCGCGCATATCTTTACAAAATTACAGCCTTGCTTTTAGCAATCCGCATTTCCGAACCGCTATTTTCAACACATTGCTTTATGCTTTTGGCACAGCAACTTTTGTGGCGCTGATGACAACAGGCAGTGCTTGGATGTCAGCCCGACGCTTGCGCGGCTCTCTTTTACTGGAACAATTAACATCGGCGCCTTTGGCCTTTCCGGCCATTGTTCTAGGCGTTGCCTTTATGCAGACATTTCTCAACATGCCAATTGCCATTTACGGCACTTTGATCTCGCTGGTCATTGCTTCCACGGTTCAATATTTGCCCTATGGAATGCGCTTTTCTCATTCTGCAGCTATGCAAATCCACCGTGAGCTGGAAGAGGCTGGCGCAAGTGCCGGGGCCACGCGCTTTCAAATTTTCTTGCGGATTGTTTTGCCCCTGCTCATGCCTGTTGTTCTGATGAGCTGGCTTTTTGTCGTCTTGCTCTGCGTGCGCGGCGTCGCCTTACCTATTCTTTTGGCTGGCCCCAATTCGCAAGTCGTTTCCGTCATGCTCTATGATTTATGGGTCAATGGTCAGGTCAATGAATTGGCGGCATTCGGCATTCTTTGGTCAGCCATTATGATTGGCGTTGGTGTTTGCCTTTATATTCTATCACGCAAAACTGGCGTGCGGCTTTGAGCAAGCTCTCGTGATGAGATCATATCGATCAGCGCTCTTTGCCTAAAGAGAGTTCAGGCATTGAGCGCATCAACCCTTCGGCAAATGTGACAATAAATAGCCATAGCCTTGGCGCGGTGCATGAACACGCAAGCGCTGCAAAATTTCCCATGCTGTCGCGACACCTGGATGCAAAACAGGAATACCTAAATCTCGTTCCAGCGTTTCGACAATATCAAGCATACGCAATTTACCGCCTTGAATATAAATGCCCTCGGCTTTTGGATGCTTCACCACAATCTGCTTGACCAAGCGATAAATCTCTTGCGAGGACAACATGCCAACATCTTCCCAGCGGCCGGGCAATCGCTCAAGCGCCAAGACGTCAAAGCCTGCATCTGAAAAATAGCGATGCACCGGTGTCATATCTTCAAAATCATAGCCAATGCCGACAAAGCGTTTGACTTGCAGCGCCCTCAAAGCACGTACCTGATTTGACCCTGACGTGAAGATTGGAATGCCCCAGCGCTTTTCCCAAGCCTCAATCAAGTCACGCTCGCCCTTAAAGCCTATGAGCATGAAGGGTGGCGTGCCCGCGGGGTGAATGAGATCCACACCATCTTCGGCGAGTTCGGCGATTTTTTCTTCATAAGCTGGAATGGCGCCACCAAATTCTTGCAAAGTGCCGTGGCGGATATTGTTAAAGAGCGGCAAAACGCCGACGCCTTCTGGCAACATGCGGATCAATTCTTCGAGCGAGCCTGAGCCTTTTGTGGGCTTCACGGTCCCAACCATTCCCCGCCATGCACCACCAAACCCCATTCCATCCCCCGTCATACGCCTTGCCAGCCTTGCCTTTGCCGCGTCATTATTCGGGCACCAGCGAGAATCTACAAGACTGGAGATAAAAATGAATTCGCTCATCGGTCGCCTTTTGGGGGGCGCCCTCGCCCTGACAGCTCTCACCGTTTCTGCGACCGCACAATCCAGCGCCGAATTTTACTCCGGCAAAACCATGTCGCTGGTCATTGGCTATCCACCCGGCGGCGGATTTGATTCATCTGCTCGCATTTTGATGCGCCATATGAGCCGCTATATTCCGGGCCAGCCCAACATGGTTCCGCGCAATATGCCGGGCGCGGGCAGTCTGGTGGCTGCCAATCATCTTTATAATCTTGCTGCCAAAGATGGCACCGAATTTGGCATTATCGGCGGCTCCGTTCCTTTTGGCCCTTTGTGGAGCCGCGACGGTGTGAAATTCGAGGCCACCAAATTTAACTGGATTGGCAGTATGGATCGCTGGACAGGCATTGCGCTGATGTGGGGTCAAGCGCCCATCACCACGCTCGACAAGGCTTTCACACAAGAAGTGACGGTTGGCGCAACCGGCAGCGGCGATGTCACCAGCATTTATCCGCGCGTGCTCAATGCGCTGATCAAAACAAAATTCAAAGTGGTGGGGGGCTATCAAGGCACATCTGATTTGAGCCTCGCAATGGAGCGTGGTGAGATTTATGGTCGTCTTGGCTGGTGCTGGGATTGCGTGAAATCAGAAAAGCCGGATTGGGTCACCAATCAAAAAATCAAAGTCATGATTCAGCTCGGCATGGTGAAAGATGCCGAATTGCCAGGCGTTCCGCATATTTTCGATTTAGTGAAAACCGAAGAAGAGCGCCAAATCGTCAAACTTGTTTTCGGCAGTCAGGATATGGCGCGCCCCTTTTTGGCGCCGCCCGGCGTTCCAAAAGATCGCGTAACCGCTTTGCGCAAAGCTTTTGAAGCTACATTGGCAGACAAGGAGTTTATGGCAGAGGCGCAGCGTCTCAATATGCCCGTTAAACTGACTTCGGCAGAAGAAATCGAAAAACTCATTTCCGATGTCTATGCGACACCGCAGGCTGTGATTGATCGCGCAGCGGCAATCATCGGGAGCAATTGACGTGTACGGACATCGCGCGCGCATTGGCTATACATCCGTTGCTTTTGTCACGGAGGTTTTTCCCTATTCTTTTTATAAAATGGCACCTGATGGCGTCACGCTGGCGCTCATCACCATTCAGCAATCTGAATTTTCCAAAAATGAAATGGATCGTCTTTACGACGACACAATGAAAGGCGCCGAAGCTCTTGCACGCTCAGGCGTTGATCTGCTTGTCTTGGGTGGCCGCCCCGTTCTTCTCTCACGCGGCGGCCAACTCGCCGATATAGAAAAATCTGTCTCTGATCGGTTGGGCGTCAAAGTCACAACAGATGCCAGCGCGCAATTGGCAGCCTTCCATGCTTTGGGCAGCAAGCGCATTGCAACCGTTCATCCTTTTGCAGAAGGCGACAATGATCGCCACGATCGGATGATCAATCAATTGGGCTTAATTCCCGCAGGCTCTCTTGGCGGCGGGTGCGACTTGATTGGCCTGCCCAAACTCCCCGCAGCAAAAGCGCTTGAATGGGGCCGCGACATGAAAAGACGAAGCCCACAAGCTGATACTTTGCTGTTTCCCTGTCCGCATTGGGCCGTGGTGGAAGCCATCGAACCACTTGAGCAGGAATTGGGCGTTACCGTTGTGACCAATCTGCAAGCCACACTTTGGCACGCTATGCGCACCCTCGGGATCAAGGACAAGATTTCGGGCTATGGGCGGCTCTTGCGTGACCTATGATGGGCATCGCCCAGAGGTTTATGATCCTATAAAATCAATATGTTACAAC
>CAWUNF010000008.1:0-13841 GCA_963923195.1 uncultured Hyphomicrobiales bacterium
TCGCTTATGGATCCAATATGGATGTGAATTCTATGGCCGAGCGCTGCCCGCGCTCCAAGGCCTTGGGTCCTGCGCGTCTGGCCCGTCATCGTTTCTTCATTATGGAGAGCGGCTGGGCGTCGGTCTGTGCGGATCCGCGTCGGGATGTTCATGGCGTGCTTTGGGATCTTGCTTTGTCTGATGTGCATGTGCTCGACGCTTATGAGGATATTCGCAGCGGTCTTTATAAAAAGATCATGCAACCTGTTTTGCGTGGCGGTGGCGCATCAGCGCGCGCTTTGGTCTATGTTGGGGGCTCTGTAAAATCAGGGCCGGCGCAACCGGGCTATATGGAACAGGTCTTAGAGGCTGCACGCAATTGGTCTTTGCCAGACCATTATCTGCGCGACTTGCAGGCCTTTATTCCGGCCATGCCGCGTGGGTCTGCCGCTGCGGCATGGACAGCGCCTGATGGTTCTGCCCAAAAAGCCAGACCAGCGATCAAAGTGCGTCCGCGTTTTGCAACCCCTTTTGATAAGGGGCGCGCATGATCGATATGCTTGTCATTCACGTGCGCATTGAAGGCAAAGTGCAGGGCGTTGGTTTTCGCAATTGGACCGCGCGCGAGGCGCGCAAGCGCGGCCTGTCTGGCTTTGTGCGCAATCGCCTTGATGGATCGGTTGAAGTGGTTTTTTCAGGCGATGCAGATGCGGTTTCAGCTTTGGCTGAAGCCTGCGGGCGTGGTCCCATTGGTGCGCGCGTGGAGCGTGTTGATGTGCGCCCCGGTCGCGAGGAAGATCTCGCGCATGTCGCCGCGAGCTTTCCGATTTTGCCAACCGCCTAAATTGTCGGCCCGAATTTTTTTTCAAATGATGCGCGCAGAGTCATATCGACTTCGGGCATGGTGAGGGGAAGCCCCAGATCAACGAGGCTCGTCACACCATATTTTTGCGCCGAAATACCGCAAGGCACGATGCCGGAAAAATGCGAAAGATCTGGTTCGACATTCAGCGATATGCCGTGGAAGGTGACCCAGCGCCGTAGACGAATGCCAATGGCAGCGATTTTATCTTCAAAGCCTTCACCCTTGTCGGGGCGCTTGACCCAGACGCCCACGCGATCTTCGCGCCGTTCGCCGCGAATATTATAGGCCGCGAGCGTGGCCGTGATCCAATCTTCGAGGGCGGCCACAAAGGCGCGCACATCGGGCGTGCGGCGTTTGAGATCGAGCATGACATAGGCAACCCGCTGTCCCGGCCCATGATAGGTGAATTGCCCACCTCGACCTGTCTTATGGACGGGGAAGCGGGCGTCTCGCAGATCCGCGTCTTGGGCTGAAGTGCCAGCCGTATAAAGGGGCGGATGTTCGACCAGCCAGACAAGTTCAGCCGCGCGGCCTTCAGCTATGGCATCCGCACGGGCCTCCATAAAGGCCACGGCCGCCTCATAGGGGGTGAGGCCCTCCGCAATGGCCCATTCAACCGGGGGTGAGCCGGGCGCAGCCCAAAGGGTCTGGGCAATGGCGTCTCGCGTCTGAGGGGCCTGATTTGGGGACAATTCACTCTCCTGAAGCTCTCTCTCATCGCATATTGGCAAGGATTTGCGAAAGAGGGCGAAAAGCGGCTTTCAAAGCTTGTCAGGGGGGGAGTGATTTGTTAGACGGGCCGCCTACCAAGTGGCGGGGACACCCTGTCATTTCAAATGTGCGGCCATGGCGGAATTGGTAGACGCGCTAGCTTGAGGTGCTAGTCCTTTAACCGGGGTGGAAGTTCGAGTCTTCTTGGCCGCACCATTTCTCTTCCCTTCAAACTATCTTGCTGTTTGAGCCCTTTCGTGTTGATGGGCCTTCGTGCGCACTGAGCGACATCAGTCATAAAATGGTCATGTCTGGTGCCTCATATCCGCATCGGGCGAGATATGATTTTTTATGACAGACCTATCTGCGATCAAGCGCATAGGGCCTTGTTGAGAGCAATTGACTTCGGCCCGGGGCTCTATAAAGAGCCTTAAAGACATTGGCCCCCAGCCGGAACTCGTCATGGCCGAATTAGAAGACGAAAAGGCCCCATTGGTCCAAGCGGTCCCTGATGACCTGCGCGATGACGAGGGCGAAATCCGTGCCGATTTTGTGGAAGCTGTGGCCGCTTCAATTGAAGCTGGCAATGCCGATGATTTGCGTGCGCTTGCGGGCGATTTGCACGAAGCGGATTTGGGCGCGCTCATTGAAGCGTTGGAAGCCGATCAGCGCACGCGCCTTGTTGAATTGCTCGGCGATGATTTCGACTTCGTTGCCCTGACTGAAGTCGATGAGAAAGTCCGCGAGGATATTCTTGAAGATTTGCCGCCTGAAACAGTGGCGGAGGGTGTGCGTGATCTTGAAAGCGATGACGCTGTCACCATTCTTGAATATCTCGACCCCGAAGATCAGGAAGAAATCCTTGAGGCTCTGCCAGCCGTTGATCGTCTGGCCATTCAGCGCTCGCTCGATTATCCGGAAAATTCTGCCGGTCGTCTCATGCAGACGACGCTCGTGCGTACGCCGCCCTTCTGGACGGCCGGTCAGACGCTCGACCATATTCACGATATTTCGGACGATGAGCTTCCAGATTCCTTCTTTGAAGTTTTTGTGGTCGATCCCGCCCATCGTCTGCTCGGCAATATTTTTCTCGACAAATTGGTGCGCGCACGTCGCTCTTCAAAACTCGAAGAGCTGATGGATCCAGATCGCCGTCGCGTTTTGGTGACGGATGATCAGGAAGAAGTCGCGCGCTTCTTCGAGCGCTATAATCTTGTCTCTGCACCTGTGGTGGATGAGGCAGATCGGCTTGTGGGTGTCATCACCATTGACGATATCGTCGACGTTATCCGTGAAGAAGCCGCTGAAGACATTGGCGCGCTGGGTGGTGTGTCGCCGCAAGAAGAATTGTCTGACACAGTGCTATGGATTACGAAAAGCCGCTTCACATGGCTCTTCGTTAATCTGATTACGGCTTTCATTGCCTCCAGTGTCATCGGCCTGTTTGAAGATCAGGTTCAGAAAATGGTCGCGCTCGCCGTGCTTGTGCCGATTGTTGCAAGCCAGGGGGGCAATGCCGCCACGCAGACGATGACGATTGCCGTGCGCGCTTTGGCGACGCGCGAATTGACGCGCGCCAATGCGTGGCGCGTGGTGCGACGTGAAGTTCTGGTGGGCTGCGTCAATGGCATTGGTTTTGGGATTATCACGGGCATTGCTGCGGCAACTTGGTTTGGCATGGCGTCGCTCGGCTTTGTGATTGCGCTCGCCATGTTCACCAATTTGGTCGCGGGCGCTTTGGGCGGCATTCTCATTCCAATGGTGCTCGAAAAATTCGATGCCGATCCGGCCGTATCGTCCGGCGCCTTTGTGACGACGGTCACAGATGTCGTCGGCAATTTTGCCTTTTTAGGGATTGCGACCCTTTGGTTTGGTCTCTGGTAAAAGCCCATTAACCCCCTGTTGACGGGCGGGGCTTAAATCTGAAGCCCATGCGCAAATATCTTCTTCTCCTCGCAGCCCTTGGTGCTGCAACTTTGGCTGGATGCGGCGGGCCCCGCATGCCTGCAGGCTCGCAATTCACCGGGCCATATCCAACAGACTTTGAAGTGCATGGCATTGATGTCTCCAAATATCAGGGCGACATTGATTGGAATGCTGTGCGCAATTCAGGCGTTGAATTCGTCTGGATCAAGGCGACCGAGGGCGCCAATCACGTCGATGCGAAATTCCAGCAAAATTGGACGGGCGCGAAACAGGCGGGCATTCCGCGCGGCGCCTACCATTTCGTTTGGTGGTGCCGTGATCCACGCGAAGAGATAGATTGGTTCAAGGCCAATGTGCCGAATGACCCCGATGCTTTGCCGCCAGTCCTCGATGTGGAAGCCACGCCTGACTCCAAAAGCTGCAAGCGCACGCTGCATCGCGAGGAGGTGCTCGCTGACATGCGCATCATGTTGCAGGAAATGGAGCGCGCTTATGGCAAGCGCCCGGTCATTTATGTCACGGTCGATTTTTACCAGCATGTCATGCATCCGAATGAATTTTCGGATTATCCCATCTGGGTGCGCAGCGTGAAATATTCGCCACCCCATACTTATCCGGGTCGCCGCTGGGCCTTTTGGCAATATCAATCTGATGGCACAGTGCCCGGTATTCGTGGCAAAGTGGACCGCAATGCTTTTGCGGGAACCCGCGCACAATGGAATGCGTGGTTGCAGGGACGCTAGCGATCATTGTGAGCCTGAGCGAAGCGTGGCGAGAGGCAATCTAGAGGCGGGCTTATGCCCGCCTTTTTTCTGGATTGCCGCGTCGGCCCTTATGGGCCTCCTCGCAATGACGAGGCTTCTGGTCTAGGTTCGAGATAACAAGGGAGTTTGTCATGCTGAAATTATGGGGCCGTCTCAATTCGCTGAATGTGCAAAAAGTCGTTCTCGCCTTGGAAGAGATCGGCACGCCTTATGAGCGCATTGATGCAGGGCTCCAATTCGGCCACAACAAGTCGCCTGAATATCTGGCTAAAAATCCAATGGGTCTTGTGCCCTTGCTCGAAGAGGATGATTTCACTCTTTGGGAGAGCAATGCAATCACCCGCTATTTATGCGCAAAATATGCGCCGACCACGCTTTACTATGCGGATTTGCGCGCACGCGCTGATGCTGAGCGCTGGATGGATTGGCAGGGCGGCTCTTTAAATGGCGCGCTGGTTCCAGCTTTTTACAATCTTATTCGTGTTGAACCAGGCAAGCGCGATATGGCGGCAGTTGAAGCCTCGCGGCTCAAAGTGATTGAGCTGGTGGCTATGTTTGATGCGCATTTGAAGGGCCGCGATTTTGTTGCGGGCACGCATTTTGGTTTTGGCGATATTGGTCTTGCGCCTATTATTCATCGTTGGCTCAACATGCCCTGTGAGCGCGCCTCTGCCCCGCATGTAGAGGCTTGGTATCAGCGTATGATGCAGCGTGCGGCTTGTCAGAAAGTGCTGACGCTGCCGCTGAGCTGATCAAGCCTCTTCTTCTTCATCATCGCTCACCGCGACGGGACCGGGGAGTGCCAGACGATAGACGCCGCGGAAATCTTCTGGGTCGGCGGGCTCGCCTTTGCGATAGATGATGATTTTGCCAGCGCGCGCCAGACCAATGGCTGCATTGCGCACTTCGCGCGCCCATGTGCCCGCACTTGCATCATCGCCCTTGCGCCCTTCGGCAAAATGTTTGGCCACAACCATTGGATTGACCATGCGGCCATCAGCTTCATGCAAGAGCCGCATGATGAGCGCTTCCAAAGTAGGTTTTTTCTTTTTTGCTTCGGTCACGCTTTAAGTCTCCGAGGATTCGTAAATCACAGCATCATGCGCATCTGATGTATATTGGCGCGCAAACATGACAACGAGAATGGCAGAGGTTGTGGCCATAAAAGCATAAGGGCCAGCAAACCAGCCAAAATAAGCAAGCGCGAAGAAGAAGGCGCGTTGGCCACGTGTGAAGTGGCGGCCTGCTGCAATATTCATTTGCGCAGCACGCAAAGCGATGCGCCGACGCTCTTGCGGGTCGGGTGAATTTTTCTGTGGTGTCGCGCCAACCAAAATCGCTGTGTAATTAAACAGGCGATAGGACCAAGCGAATTTGAAAAAGGCATAGCCAAAGATCAGGATCAAGCCGACGATTTTAATTTCCCAAAGGGCGCGCGATTGATCGGCGCCGAAAGGCAGATCGGCAAAAATTTTCAACAGATCATCGGTCGCGCGCAAAAGCGCTGAGACGCCACCAATGGCGAGCAGCGAAGTGGAGGCGAAAAAGGCCGTGCCATTTTGCAACGAACCCATGAGGGAGGAATCCATAATGCGGTTTTCGCGCTCGGACATTTCGAGCATCCAGCGCACACGATAATCATCCATCATGCGGTTGAGCCCTTGGCGCGCGCCGGGGCCGTGGCCCAGAAGCACATGATAGGCGCCCCAAGCTGCGACGAAAAAGCCGAAGGCAAGGAGATCGGGCGTGGTCAGGCCGAGGTCTTTCAAGGGGCATCCTTTTTCAGAATCGTGATGTTCTCACCATAGCTTCATGGGGAGAAGGCGGCGAGGCTTGCGGGAAGTGGGGCTGCCATGCGCCCCATTTATGGCTAGGCTGGGGTTTCCTAAAGGGGGCGGGTCGGGGATTGCTCGAGGAGTGGTCAGCATGAATGGCGCAGGCGGCATAGCTTTGGTGACAGGTGCGGGATCGGGCATTGGCCGGGCCTCAGCTCTGGCCTTGGCCGATGCAGGCTGGACCTTGGTTCTGGCGGGGCGTCGTGCGGAGCCTTTGGAAGAGGTGGCGCAAGCCATCCGTGCGCGCGGTGGCGAGGCTTTGCCGGTGCCCAGTGATGTCTCTGATGAAGAGAGTGTCGATGCGCTCTTTAAGGAAGTGCAGCGTCTCTATGGGCGATTGGATTTGCTCTTTAACAATGCGGGCCTTTTTTCACCCGCCGTGCTTTTAGAAGATTTGTCTTATGGGCAATGGCGGCAAATGGTCGATGTGAATTTGTCCGGCGTCTTTTTATGCACGCGCGCGGCTTTTCGCCTGATGAAAGCGCAAGATCCAATGGGTGGACGCATTATCAATAATGGCTCCATTTCAGCCCATGCGCCACGCCCCAATTCTGCGCCTTACACATCCACCAAACATGCGGTGACGGGCCTGACCAAATCTGCTGCGCTGGATGGGCGTAAATATAATATTGCCGTGGGTCAGATTGATATTGGCAATGCCGAGACAGATATGGTCGCGCGCATGAAGACAGGCGTGCCGCAGGCGGATGGGCGCATCTTGCCCGAAGCGGTGATGGATGTGAGCCATGCGGCCAAGGCTGTGGTGAATATGGCAAGCCTGCCTTTAGATGCGAATGTTCTGTTCATGACTGTCATGGCCACAAAAATGCCCTTTGTCGGACGCGGCTAAGGCGGCTAGACGAGGCACATGGCACTTCATCTCATCAAACTCTGCGTCGGTGCGGATTCGATCAAAGATCTTGAGGATTGGATCGAACTCAAGCTGAAACAGATGAAAAAGGCGGGCTTAAAGCCCGAACAATATCACACGACCCGGATGCTGCCGAAGAAGATGGATGAAATTCTCGACGGCGGTTCGCTCTATTGGGTCATCAAAGGACAAATCGCCGCGCGCCAAGAAATGCGCGACATTCGTCCTTTCACAGACAGTGAAGGCATTTCACGCTGTCATCTTGTGCTGGAGCCGACCGTGATCCCGGTCATGCCGCGCCCTTGTCGTCCCTTTCAAGGTTGGCGCTATTTGAAAGATGAAGAAGCGCCGCGCGATTTGGGTGAGGGCGGTGGTGACGTCGCCGAAATGCCCGAAGAGCTGAGGCGGCAATTGCGTGAATTGGGATTGCTCTGATCCATGATCATCAATCTCCTCATCGCTCTCGCTATTCTTTTTGGCGTCTATCACGCCATTCGCTTTGCTGGTCGTGCGCCACCAAAAGTTTTGGTGCGTGCGGTGAAAATGGCCGGTGGTCTGGCCGCATGTGCTGTTGCAGGGCTTTTGTTCTTGCGCGGCCATAGTGAGATTGCCATTGCGCTGATTGGTTTGGGCGCCTGGATTGCGGGCTATGGTGTCGCGCCGCAATGGTTGCAGCGCTTTAAAGGCGGCAAGCCCGGCGCGCAGCGCTCAGCCATGATTGAGATTGAAATTGACCCGAGCACGGGGGCCATGCAGGGCGTTGTGCTGGCTGGAATGTATGAAGGGCGCCAGCTCGGTGAGTTGACGCCCTCAGAATGCAATGCGCTTTATCAAGAAGTATATGCGGCCGATCAGGCGGGCGCGCGTCTCTTAGAGATTTATTTTGACCGCCGCTTTCCCGGTTGGCGTCAAACAAGCGAGAGTGACGCGAATGCGGGGCGCAGCCAAACGGCCCATCACCGTGTCACTGGCGCGATGTCCGAGGATGAAGCTTATGAAGTCTTGGGGCTTCAGAAGGGCGCCACGCGTGACGAAATCACGGCCGCTCATCGCACGCTCATGAAGAAATTGCATCCCGACCACGGGGGGACGACGGCGCTGGCTGCGCGTGTCAACGAGGCTAAGGAAATCCTGATGCGTCGTCATCAGTAAGGCCCTTTAATTCTTCGTGGTGAAGCAGCTCATGCCCGAGCGCTTCAAAGATTTGCAGGCAGCATCGGCCTGTGTTTCCGTGAGGCCAGCAAAGCGCGCGCGATAAACGGTCTGGCGACCTTTGCTGATTTTTTCTGTGACAGGCGTGGCCTTGGCGAGTGTGCCTTTGCTCGCTGTCTTGGCGCGCGAGATCAAAGCTTGTGCTTTCTTCGGTGCATCAGTCGCACCAATCTGGATCATCACGCCTTTGGATTTAGCAGGTGCGGTTTTTTCAGCGACCGCGACTTTCTTCGTCGGCGCTGCAGTTTCAATGCGCGCATATTTGGGTTCAGCGCGATTGGTCATTTTTGGGCTAGGCGCATCGGACGCAGCTTGTGTGCCATTCACCCAGCGCATGCCATTGGCTTGCGCGGGCGGCACAACAGCGGCTGCATTGAGTGAAGGGCGATTAGCGCTGTCGATATTCACGCCTTGATAGCCAACAGGCTCCGTGGAGGCGACTTGCACGGGGCGCGCAGGTGCCGCAGCTTGCGCTTGCATTTGTGAGGCAGGCTTGGCTTGTGCCTTGGCAGTGACCGTTGTTTCCATCCGCGCATGGGCAAAGACAGACGGAGCTGTCTTCACATGCGAGGCATATTGAATCTTTTCTGTAATGAGATTGGCCATAATGCGATCGCGCGCTGCCGCCGATGTGCCACCAAGCACGGCTGCAACGACGTGCTGACCATCACGGCGCACAGATGTTAAAAGATTAAAGCCCGACGCATTGGTGAAGCCGGTCTTGATACCATCGACACCTTCAATGCGGCCCAAAAGATTATTGTGATTGCGGATCGACTGGCCCGCATAGCGGAAATTCGATGTCGCAAAATAAGTGTAATATTTGGGGAAGCGTTCTTGGATCGCACGGCCGAGCAAAACGAGATCGCGTGCTGTCGTGACTTGGCGCTTATCTGGCAAGCCCGATGCATTGGCATAGACAGTGCGCGTCATGCCAATGGAGCGCGCCTTTGCCGTCATCATCTCTGCAAAGCGAGATTCCGTGCCGCCAATATGTTCAGCAATGGCTGCCGCTACGTCATTGGCAGAACGCGTGACCAGCGCTTTGATTGCATCTTCGGCCGAGATTTCATCGCCCGGTGAAAGATAAAGTTTGGAGGGCTTCATGGACGCTGCGTGACGCGACACACGGATCGGCGTGTCGAGTGTCATCTTGCCGCGCTCAAGTTGCTCGAAGAGCATGTAGAGCGTCATGACTTTCGTCACAGATGCAGGATGACGCAGTTCATTCTCGCTTTTGGCATAGAGAATTTTATTTGTATTGGCATCCACGACCAAGGCCGCGAAGGGTGGCGCATAACCCGTGATGACATGCGGGCGCTTGCCCTTTTTCTTCGGACGGGCCTGCGCTTCTGTTGCCGAAAGCGACAGAGTGAAAATGAGGCCCACACCTGCCAGAATTGCGAAAACTCGGCTTTTCTGGCCTGCCACACGCATCATCATACGGATACCCCGATCCCCCAGGGGTGGCCCCTGACGGACCGTCACCCAAAAACAACACTCCCCGGACGTTAAGCGAACGCGGTTACGGGTCGGTTAATAGGCCCCTGATCGGATGATGGAATCTGGCTTCCAACCGAGGCTTGGCCGGGCTAGGGGCGCGCGCCCATTGGGATCAATGAGTGGCAATTCTGACGGCAAGTTGGGCAGCAAGTTGGGGTTCAGAAAGGGACGGGGTGGTCCATAGGCCCATTTATTTTGTGCGGCGCACAAAAATTGCTTGACTTCATGGTGCGGTGCACATAAATAAGATGCAACGGCAGGCCGAGAAGGACCACTGCCGCGGATCAGCCGCCCCGACTGGCGGCCCGTTTGTAAGGCAGAAACCCATGTTCAAGAACATCGAAGACCTCCAGGCTTTCTCGAAGGACCAGCTCGAATCCGCTCAGGCGACCGCCACGGCTCTGACCAAGGGCGTGCAGCAGATTGCTGCTGAAGCCACTGATTTCTCGAAGAAGTCGCTCGAAACCCAGACGGCTTTCGTCGAAAAGCTGTTCGGCGCCAAGACGCTCGACAGCGCCATCCAGATCCAGCAGGACTATGCAAAGTCCTCTTATGAAACCCTCGTGGCTCAGGCGACGAAGTTTGGTGAGCTCTATACATCGCTCGCTAAGGAAGCTTTCAAGCCGGTTGAAGCAGCCGTTGCTAAGGCCCAGTCTTTCGCCAAATAAGGCTGGCAAGGAAGACGATCACGTTAGGCGTGTAGGTCACTGTTAAAAAAACAGTTTTGAGTTCAGAAGGCCCGAGGCTCCGCCCTTGGGCCTTTTCTTTTTGAAAAGCGATTGCGCTTCATTTTTCTGTCCACAATTGGATCAGGAGGAGCGCATTTTGATCATCTTCCCGCCCCACTCATATTGGCATGTCACTTGCCACGCACTTAGACTGAGAAATGTCCTTGCGAGTCATGCGCGGACCTGAGCCCAACAGCTTGGGGTCGCGGCCAAAATTCGCAGGGTCGGGGAAGGGTTGCCCCCTTACCATCGGCGCGTAAGGGCCTACATTGAATATGGGGTCCGGAGTTGAGGACGAGGACAAAGTGACGGTCGGCAGGTTTTCGGTTCGGATCGGGACAGGCGAGGGCGGTGAGCCTTCAACGCCGCTTCGTGCCGCGCGTGAACCCCGCAAGGGGGGACCCGGCAATGGGTCTGGCACGGCTGTCATCACCCGCACCAAAACGCAGACGAAAAAGCCGAGCATGTATCGCGTTCTTCTTTTGAACGATGATTATACGCCGATGGAATTTGTCACCCATGTCCTCATGAGATTTTTTAACAAGGATGCCGATGAAGCGAACCGCATCATGATGCATGTGCATCATCATGGTGTTGGTGAGTGCGGCGTATTCACCTACGAAGTCGCAGAAACCAAGGTCACAATGGTCATGGATTTTGCGCGAAAACATCAGCACCCTTTGCAATGCATTATGGAAAAGAAGTGAGAGCCATCCATGCCGTCCTTCTCGCGCAATCTTGAACAATCGCTTCACCGGGCTCTCGCGGTGGCCAATGAGCGCCACCATGAATATGCAACGCTTGAGCATCTGCTCTTAAGCCTGCTTGACGATCAAGATGCAGCCGCTGTCATGCGGGCCTGCTCCGTCGACACCGATGTGCTCAAGAAGAACTTGGTCGAATATATCGATCAGGAACTCGAAAACCTCGTCACTGATGGCCATGAAGATGCCAAGCCCACAGCAGGCTTCCAGCGCGTTATCCAGCGTGCTGTCATTCATGTGCAATCATCTGGCCGCGAGGAAGTGACAGGCGCCAATGTGCTGGTGGCAATTTTCGCGGAGCGCGAAAGCCATGCGGCTTACTTCCTGCAAGAGCAGGATATGACGCGTTATGATGCGGTGAATTATATCAGCCACGGCATTGCGAAACGTCCGGGCATGTCAGACCCCACAAAAGCGCCGCGCGGTGCTGAAGATGAAAATGATCATCGCGACAATCGTGACAATCGCGAGACCGCTGGCGATGGCAAAAAGAAGGAAGGCGCGCTCGAGGCCTATTGCGTCAATCTGAACAAAAAGGCGAAAGACGGTCGCATTGATCCGTTGATTGGCCGCGAGTCAGAAGTGCAGCGCACGATCCAAGTTCTGTGCCGCCGCCAGAAAAACAATCCGCTGCTGGTGGGTGATCCCGGCGTTGGTAAGACCGCCATTGCTGAAGGTCTGGCTCGCAAAATTATCAAGGGTGAAGTGCCGGAAGTTTTGTCAAAGGCAACGGTCTTTGCGCTCGACATGGGCACATTGCTCGCAGGCACACGCTATCGCGGTGATTTTGAAGAGCGCCTGAAGCAAGTGATGAAAGAGATCGAGCAGCATCGCAATGCGATTCTGTTTATCGATGAAATTCACACTGTCATTGGCGCCGGCGCTACATCAGGAGGGGCGATGGATGCCTCAAACCTGTTGAAGCCTGCGCTGGCGCAAGGCTCGCTGCGCTGCATTGGCTCGACGACTTACAAGGAATATCGCCAATATTTCGAAAAGGACCGCGCTTTGGTCCGTCGCTTCCAAAAGATCGACGTGAACGAGCCATCTGTGCCGGATGCGATTGAAATTCTGAAAGGCCTGAAGCCTTATTTCGAAGAATTCCACAAGCTCCGCTACACCAATGAAGCGATTAAATCGGCGGTCGAATTGTCAGCCCGCTATATTCATGATCGCAAATTACCCGATAAGGCGATTGACGTGATCGACGAGACGGGTGCCTCGCAAATGTTGCTCCCGGAAAATCGTCGCAAAAAGACGATTGGCATTAAGGAGATTGAAGCGACCATTGCGACAATGGCGCGTATTCCGCCCAAAACCGTGTCGAAAGATGATGCGGAAGTTCTGCAGCATCTCGAAGAAACATTGCGCCGCGTGGTCTATGGTCAGGATGCAGCCATTGGTGCTTTGTCATCTGCAATCAAGCTCTCGCGTGCAGGCTTGCGCGATCCAGAAAAGCCAATCGGCTGCTATCTCTTCTCAGGCCCCACGGGCGTTGGCAAAACGGAAGTGGCACGGTCGCTTGCTAAAATTTTGGGTGTCGAACTCACTCGCTTCGACATGTCGGAATATATGGAGCGCCATACGGTCAGCCGCTTGCTTGGCGCACCTCCCGGCTATGTCGGCTTTGATCAGGGCGGTTTGCTGACGGATGCGATTGACCAGCATCCCCATTGCGTGCTGCTGCTCGATGAAATCGAAAAGGCGCATCCCGATCTCTATAATATTCTCTTGCAGATTATGGATCACGGGAAGCTCACCGATCACAATGGCAAGCAGATCGACTTCCGCAATGTCATTCTCATCATGACGACCAATGCGGGTGCGGCGGATATGGCAAAGTCTGCCTTTGGCTTCCATCGTGCGAAGCGCGAAGGTGAAGATGTCGAGGCGATCAATCGTCTCTTCGCGCCCGAATTCCGCAATCGTCTTGATGCGATTGTGCCTTTCGGTCATCTCCCGACGGAAGTCATTTCGCAGGTCGTCGACAAATTCATCATGCAATTGGAAGCCCAGCTTGCTGATCGCAATGTGTCGATTGAACTCACCGATGAAGCGCGCAAATGGCTCGTGGAACATGGTTATGATGAAGCGATGGGGGCGCGGCCGATGGCGCGTGTCATCCAGCAGCACATTAAGACACCATTGGCCGATGAAGTGCTCTTTGGTCGCTTGAAGAGCGGCGGCACGGTGCGTGTCGTTGTGAAGGGCGAAGAAGACGGCTCGCGCAAACTGGGCTTTGTCTATCCAGAAGGCCCGGTTCTGCCGCGCCCCGAGCGCGACATTGTCGAGGCTGGCAAGAAGCGCGTGCGCGCTGAACCCGAGGTTCGCGCTAAGGCGAAGAAAAAGTCACCGCCGAAAGGTGGCGGCACACCGATGGTGCCAAAAGTGCCCTTGAAAAATTAAAAAAGAGGCCGGGGCAACCCGGCCTTTTCTTTTTACGACGCCTTTCCGCCGTCATTGCGAGGAGCGAAGCGACGAAGCAATCCAGAGGCCTCACGCATCATCTGGATTGCTTCGCTGCGCTCGCAATGACGGTCAGGTTATGGCGATAAAAACAGCCATCAGCTTGAGAGCGCGCGCGTTCTCATTCAGGCGTGCGATCAAAGCGCCGCCTTGATCTTTTCGGCATGTTCTTTCAAGAGCGCCTGATCAGCCATTTGGCCGGAATGTTTGCGTAAAG
>CAWUNF010000009.1:0-13603 GCA_963923195.1 uncultured Hyphomicrobiales bacterium
ATGAATATAGAACAGCTCCTCCCCAAGGCCGAAAAGGCCGAAGCCTTTTTAAAGGCGCTCGCCAATAAGCATCGCTTGATGGTCCTGTGCGAATTGCATCAGGGCGAACGCTCCGTTGGCGCATTGATGGATGCGGTGGGCTTAAGCCAATCCGCCTTATCGCAGCATCTTGCCAAATTGCGCGAAGACGGTCTCGTCGTCACGCGGCGCGATGCACAGACCATCTATTATGCACTCGCCAATGAAGATGCCTCGCGCGTCATGGCCGTGCTTTACGATCTCTTCTGCGCAGATGAACAAGCGCAAACCTCTTCCAAAACCAAAGCAAAAGGAAAAGCCACATGAGTATGGCTACATTGGACGCGACAGGGTCGCGCGCACGCGCATCACGTCTTGATTGGACACCTTATCTCGCTGGCATTGGCATTGGTGTCTTAAGCTGGATTGCTTTTGGTTATGCCAAAGATCCCATTGGCGTGACGACAGCCTATGGCCGCCTCGCAGGCGAAGCAGCCATTCCACTGCTGGGCGCAGAAGCAGTTGCCACCAATACTTATTGGAAAGCGGCCCCCTTCGCGCTTGATTACGGCGTGCTCTTTCTTGTCGGCATTATGATTGGTGCTTTCGTTTCCGCCATTGTTTCAGGCACTTTTAAGATCGAATTGGTGCCAGAGGTCTGGAAACAAGAAATGGGCGGGTCTGTGTGGAAGCGCTTTGTCTATGCCTTCCTCGGCGGCGTTGTCATCATGTATGGCGCGCGTTTGGCGGGCGGCTGCACGAGCGGCCACGGCATTTCAGGCGGCTTGCAGCTTGCTGTTTCAAGCTGGCTCTTTCTTGCAGTGATGTTTGCCACAGGCCTCATCGCATCCTTTCTTCTCTTCCACGCTAAAAAAGCTTGAGGAGCACGATGATGACAGACTTTTTTGCTCCCGGTAGCGCAGCCCTTGCCATTCTTCTCGGCGCTGCTTTTGGATTTCTCCTGCATCGCGGCCGCGTGACGAGCTGCAATGTGATTGAAAACCAATTCCGCTTGAAAGATTACACTGTGCTGAAAGTCATGCTGACAGCCATTCTTGTCGGTGGTGTTGGCGTGATGTTTTTGGCCGATGCCAATCTCGCCAAATATGCGGTGAAAGATGCCAATCTGCTGGGCGTTGCTTTAGGCGCGGGCCTGTTTGGCGTCGGCATGGTTTTTTATGGCTATTGCCCGGGCACAGGCCTTGCCGCCATTGCCACAGGTAGCGTCCATGCGCTTGTTGGCGCGCTTGGCATGATTGCTGGCGGTATTCTTTTCGCCCTGTCCTTCGATTGGGTGAAGGCCAATATTCTGACCGTTGGCGCCTATGGCAAGATTCGCCTGCCCGACATTACCGGCATCCCGGCTTCGGTGTGGTTTGCAGGGCTTGCTGTCTTCGCTCTGGTGTTTTTTGTCTGGGCAGAGCGCCAACAAAAAAGCTAAACTTGATCGCAAACGAGAAAAGGGACGCCGGCCTCGTGGCCGGCGTTTCTATAAGGGAGGAAGAAGATGAGCGAACACGCTCGCTGGCAAGGCCGCTATGCAGTGCCCGACTATATTTTCGGCGAAGACCCCAATGCTTTCCTCGCCGCGCAAAAACACCTGCTTCCCAAATCTGGCAAAGCACTCGCTGTGGCTGACGGCGAAGCGCGCAATGGCGTGTGGCTTGCCGAGCAAGGGCTTGATGTCACTTCCATCGATTTCTCATCCAATGCACAAGACAAGGCCCGCGCATTGGCCAAGAAGCGCGGCGTGACACTCAATCTGGAATGCGTTGATGTGCATTCATGGCCCTACCCAGAAAACACCTATGACGTGGTGGTGGAAATTTTCACACAATTTTCAACGCCTGAAGAGCGCCAAGTGAAATGGGATGGCATGATCCGCTGCTTAAAACCCGGCGGGCTTTTACTGCTCGAAGGCTACACGCCCAAACAGCTTGACTATAAAACCGGCGGCCCGAAAGAAGTGGAGCGTCTTTATACGCGCGCCATGCTCGAAAATGGTTTTGCCAAACTCTCGACATGCGAGATCAAAGAATATGACACGCATATGTCGGAAGGCGCAGGCCATGCTGGCATGGCCGCCGTCATTGATCTCATCGGTTATAAATAAGAAAAGAAAAAGGATCGCTGCCCCATGAAAGTGCCCGCACTGATTAAGCGGAATGTCGCGCTCTTCTCCATGTCGCAAAGCTTCACGGGCGCAGGCATGCAATTTTCTTACGGCTTTGGTCCGCTCATGGTGCAAACTTTAACAGGTTCGCCAGAGCTCTCAGGCCTGTCTGTCGGCCTTGTTGGGATCAGCCGCTTTTTGGTTGCCTATCCCATCGGCAAAATCACCGATGCTTTTGGCCGCAAGCGCGGCATTTATTTGGGCCTTGTGCTCGCCTTGCTTGGCGCGCTGACGCTGGGCAGCGCCATGCTTTATCATTCAATCTGGATGTTCATCGGCGGCCTTTTGATGTTTGGCATGGGCATGAATGGCGCGCAGCAAATGCGCGTTGGCGTGACCGATATGTTCCCGCCCTTCATGCGCGCGCAAGCACTTGGCTATCTCGCAATGGGTTCGCTCTTCAGCCTCTTGCTGAGCCCGCTCATGGTGAGCCTTGCGGGGCGCATCTCTGCGGCAACGGGCGCAGATCCGCTCGGCATGCCTTGGTTCTTCATGCCTGTGCTGATCATCTCTGGCATGGTGATTGTCAGTTTCGTTAATCCCGATCCGAAAGTGGTCGGTATGAATTTGCGCGCCTATTGGCCCGACCTGCCCCCAACCACGAAAAAGGAAGAGCCATCTTCAACACCATTTAATGCCCGCCGCTTGCTGGCTGATCCCTCTATGCGTTTGGCGATCATTTCCAATGGCGCGGCCACGGGCAATATGTCGATTGTCATGGTGCTGACATCCTTGGTGCTGCATGAACATGGCCATTCGCTTTTTGCCATTGCCGTCTCGCATACATTCCATTCAGCGGGCATGTTTGCCTTCACGATTCCAATCGGCAAATTGGCAGATCGCTACGGCCGCTCGCGCATCATGTTTCCCGGCGTGTTCATTTCGCTCATTGGTGCGGCCCTTGCTGCCTTCACCTCCAGCATGTTCACCGTGACGCTTGGTACATTTTTGGTCGGCATTGGTTGGGCGGGCGCAAATGTTGCCGCCACCGCCTATATTGCTGGCAAAGTGCCCACCTCTGAGCGCGGGCGCGCCATTGGCTTGAATGATTCTGTGGCCGGCGCGACAACGATTTTCTCAGCCTTTGTCACAGGACCATTGATTGTCTGGGCCGGCATTCCCGCCGCAGGCCTGACAGCCGTTCTCTTGGCTGTCATTCCTTTCGTCTTGCGCGCAACCAGCGGGCCCATGAAAGAATAATGCAAGAATAATCAAAGAAACGGGGAGGAAATGAAAATGAGCGATGATGCAAAATGGCCCGCCGATATTGATCCAAACTCGGGCTTTCGCTTGCCCCTGTTGAAACGCGAAGAGCTGGATGAAATTGGCCAACGTCGCTATGACCGCGCGGCCAATGGCGGCAATATTGCGGGCCTGCAAGGTCCAACCGGCATTATGCTTTATTCGCCCAAGACCAGCGAAGCGCAATCGTCCATCAGCCGCTATTTGCGCAATGAGGCAGGCTTCACGCCACGCATTCGCGAAATTGCTTTGCTCATCACCTCACGCTGCATGGACCAGCAATTTGAATGGGTGGCACATGAGCCAGAAGCGGTGAAGGCTGGCGTGCCGCAACATGTAATTGATGTGATCAAACATGATCGCTCAACCGAGGGCCTCGATGAATCCGATCGTGTGGTGATTGAACTGGGCCGCGCTGTCTGGCGCGATCATAAAGTCAGCCCAGACCTCTTCGCACAGGCCAAGAAAATTTTTGGCCCCAATCAACTTGTTGATCTGGTGCTGATGATGGGCACACATGCCTCAACAGCAGCGCTTCTCACAACTTTCGATATGCAATTGCATAAAGGCAAAAAGCCGCTGCTGCCCATTGGCTAAACAACAAAGGCGGGGCGCATCATCCCCGCCTTCTTTTTACCAGAAGCCAGCCTCACCAATGGCGCGCGCCAATAGCTCAAGCGCGAGCAAAGTGAGAATGATTTTCAATGTCAGGCGATATTTCTTCTCTGGCATGCGATGCAACGCCACTTCGCCAAGCCAATTGCCCGCAGCACCTGCCACAATCATGACCGCAATCAAGGGCAGATAGGCTGTAATGGCAAAGCCAATGAAGCTAAAGGCAATCAGCTTCAACACATGGACAAAAATCATCAAAGCGCCTTGTGTGGCAACATGATTGCGCCGATCAGGCGCAGCGCTCGCGATGAAGGGCGATAGAAAAGTGCCCGTGGCACTTACAAAAACGCCCAAAAAGGTTGCGAAAAACCCCAAAACCGCAAAGCGCCCTTTTTCAGCACCAATACGTCCGAGATTAGGCATCCATGTGACGAGCAAAATAAAGCTGCCAATAATGGCTTGCAGCCATGTCACTGGCAAAGCGACAAAGGTTTTGGCACCTACCGCTGCGCCAATGGCCGCGCCCAGAATAAAGGGCGGTACAATTTGCTTCATCACATAGCGCCACATGATGAGTGTGCGTGACACGCCAGAGCCCAATTGCACAACCGTATGAACTGGCACCAACACTGTCGGCGGCATCACCATCGCCATCAAAGCCAGCAGAATGACACCGCCGGCCGTGCCTGTAAAAACACCGATGAAAGCGGTGACAAAGGATGCGACGGTGAGCCCGAAAAAGAGCATTGGCCCAATATCGGGCGTGCCAAGAAAATCCATCACTTCCCCCAGAACAGCGCCAGCGCGCATGTTGTTTTCTTGCGGGCCTTCAGCCCTTATCCGCTCTCGTCTTAAACCCATTTTTACGCTCACGCCAATCGCAAGACAGGGCGCTCGGCGACTAAGACTTAAATCAATTTGACGCCTCATCAATTTGCACACATGCCATTTTGACTTGCGCCGGGCGCTGGCCTATCAATGTGGCTCTCAACAAAAAGAAAAGGGGGGACGCTATGGCTTCTGACGATATTAATTTCGCCTCAAATGGCGAGGCCATTTTCCGCGATCCCTATATGGAATGGGCGACACGCCAAGAGATTCCGATCCACCTTGATTTCGGCCATGACCTTTTGGCGCTCGAGACAAAACCTTGGGCGCGTTATGACGCGCGCGGCTGTTTCGCCCATACACATGGCCGCGGCGATTTTTGCGCCAATTTCGTTTTGGAAGTCGAGCCGGCGCGCAAAACCAAGCCTGTTAAACATCTGGCTGAGGCTTTCTTCTTCGTTCTCTCCGGCAATGGGTCAACCACCGTCTGGCTGCCGGATGGTTCCAAAAATACTTTTGAATGGGGTCCGAAAGCACTCTTCGCTATTCCACTCAATTGCGAATATCAAATCTTCAACACATCAGGCCATGAAAGTGCACGCTTGTCTTGCACCAATGATCTGCCGCTCGCTTTGAATCATTATCACAATGAAGATTTCATCTTCGCCAATGATTTCAAATTTCCTGAGCGTGTTGGCCCTGAAAATCGCTTTCAAGGCGAAGGTGAACATTCCACTTATGATCGCAAGAAAAATAGCGGTCGCATCAATATGTGGGAGACGAATTTTGTCCAAGATCTGACAGCCTTTAAATTATATGATCTGGACACGCGCGGCAAAGGCTCGCGCAATGTTTTCTTCCAGCTTGCTGACGGCACGATGCATTCGCATACGTCCGAAATTCCCGTCGGCCGCTACAAAAAAGCGCATCGTCATGCAGCGGGCACGCATGTTCATGCGGTCACAGGCTCCGGCTATTCTCTGCTCTGGTATGAAGGCGACGATAAATTCGTCGAATTGCCGTGGCGTCATGGCATTATGTACACGCCGCCCTTCTGGATGTTCCATCAGCATTTCAACACATCGGATGCGCCAGCACGTTATCTCGCCTGTTCGATTGGCAGTGCGCGTTATCCGTTTATCTCGCTACGCCGTGTTTCCAATGAAGGTGGCGGCTCCACATCCGTCAAACAAGGTGGACGCCAGATCGAATATGAAGATCAAGATCCGCGCATCCATCGCAAATTTTTGCGCGCACTCAAAGAAAATGGCGTCACATCACTGATGGGCGATATTCTTGATGAAGAGGCGCTGATGAAATTGTCGGAAGACAGCCTGGCGGGCCCCATTCGCACACCGGAGCTCAAGGGCCCCGCCATTTAATCCTTTCCGGCGCGTGCCGCATAATTCATGAGCCAGTCGCGCTCTTCATCTTTAATGGTGAGGGCGCGACGCACATCTTCTTGCACATCATCGCCTGTTTCATAATCGGGCACGAAGCCCACGAGCTTTTCAGCTTCCGCCGCATAATCTGGATCTTTCTCAAAAGCACGAATGGCCTCGCGCACTGCCTGCATGGCTTGCGGGGGCACATGGGGCGGAAAGACAATCATACGCTGCATGGCAGAAGATGTGGCGAGCACGCGCTTATAGGCTTCCCACAATTGGCCAGATGGCTCGACGCCCTTCAGCTCTTTATAAAATTTATCGAAAGAGGGCATGTTGAGCCCGCGCACTTGAGCCGGCTCAGCAAAACGCGATCCATTCCAGCCGGGATTGTAAAAAAGCGGCAAAGCCGTGCCATTGGCAATCACGCCGGGCTCCACAACGGAGCGATAGCCGGGTGGGCTTTCTGAAAACAAACTGATCTCACCGCGATCAAAGGCAAGGCGCGCGGCTGAATTGCTCTTATAGCCTGTGACATATTTATATTTGAGGCCGAGCATATCGGCGGTGAGCCGAAGCAAAAGATCTTTGGAAGAATCAGCCGAGAGACCGCCAATGACGATATTCTCGCCCTTCACCAAATCTGCGGGCTTTTTCAAACCCGGCGCAATATCAGCGCGCGCATAATAAACGGTCGTGCCCGGCTGATAGGCGACGAAATTATAGGTGAGAATATCAACGCGGGCTTTTTCTTTCACGCTGGCATGGCGCCACGCAATGCCCGAGAGATAGCCAACCATCGTGCCATCGCGCGGTGCAATCTCGCCCAAGAAATTGGTGCCGACCGCCCCGCCCGCACCATCCATATTCTGCACGATGACATTGGGCTTTCCGGCGAGATGTTTGCCGAGAAATTTAGCAAAGAGGCGCCCTTCAATATCGGTGGGACCCGCGGAAGCGAAATTGACCAGAACCGTGACGCGTTTGCCTTTGTAAAAAGGCTCGTCAGCCGCCTGTGCCATAGGGCCCATTGCCGCAATGGCGAAAACACATGCGAGCGCCTTGCGCATGGTCATTCTCTCCTCCCTCATTCGCCCGCTTCTTTGTGCGGATCGATCTTTTGATCAGGCTAGCAAGCTTTTATGCCACGCGCAAAAAGAAAGCCGCCCGAAGGCGGCTTCCTCAAATCACAAATCAAGCGCGCTCAAATGCGCTGGGTGATGTTCTCGACCTTGATCGAGCCCACTTCGAATTTTTGCGGCGCGGCATCCACACGCTCAGTTTTAATATTTTTATCGAAGCCCGCCATTTGCAGGATTTCGAGATCTTCGTCGCCCGAGCTTTCGAACCAATATTGCGCGCCAGCGGGGATGAGAATGCCCTCATGCTTGCCGAATTCACCGATCACGACATCTCCGGGACCATAGAATTTTACTTTGCCTGAGAGGACAAACCAAAAACCATCCATGCCACGATGCGAATGCAGATTATTTTCGCCGCCTTCGCTGACCACCTGCACGCGGCCGCGGATAATATCCGTGCCAGCCAATTGCACGATGCCTTTGCCCTTCTTCAATTCGGGCTTTTTATAGCTGAAGATCTGATAGGATTGATCGGTGCTCATAATGCCTCCCAAGATTCGCGCGGGCTGCCTTTTTGGAGCCCGTCTTTCGGGGCAATTTTACGCAGAAACCACGCCACTGCAAGACAGCCGCAGAAGAGTTTACCTTCATCTGCCAAGGGCTTGGAAAAGAGAGCCTGAGAGGCGCCCGTCCCTGCTCCAAGGATTGATTGTCAGCCCCCCTTCATTCTGCTTCACTCAAGCTCAACCGGCGCCAAAAGCCGGGACTAGGGAAGGGGGACCCCCATGCACAAGACAGCGACCTCGCTGGCTGCCCTTTTGGCCGCCGCGCTTTTCACAACGCCGACATTTGCGCAAAAAGCCGATTTCAAACCCGTCACGGATGCCGTGCTGGCCAATCCTGATCCGGGTGATTGGCTCCATCTCAATCGCACGCAAGATCAACAACGCTTCAGCCCGCTCAATCAAATCAACAAATCAAATGTGAAAAATCTGCGCATGGCTTGGGCCCGCGGACTGCCCAATGGCACGCAAGAATCCGTGCCAATCGTTTATCAGGGCGTCATGTATCTCTATGCGCCGGGCGCATCCGTTCAGGCGGTTGATGCCACCAATGGCGATCTCTTGTGGGAATATGTGCGCGACTATCCAAAGGAAGTGAATGCGCAAGCCGCGCGCAATAAGAGCCTCGGCATTTACGAGGATATGATCTATTTCGCCGCACCCGATGGCTATCTCGTCGGCATTGATGCCAAGACCGGCAAAGAACGCTGGGCCACCAAGGTCGATGATGGTGGGCAGGTCGCGGGCGGCATTTTGATCGCTGAAGGCAAAGTCATCACCAACCGCACCTGTATTGAAGGCACGCGCCCGCAATGTTTCATTGCAGCCCATGATGCCAAGACAGGCAAGGAAATGTGGCGCTTCCACACAACGGCCAGCGCGGATGAACCCGGCGGCGACACATGGGGCAAGATGGATAGCGACAAGCGCGCCGCAAGCCCGTGGGGACTGCCGGGCTCTTATGACCCGAAGCGGAAGGCCATTTACTTCGGCATTGCCAATCCTGATCCCTATACGCGTCTGCGTCGTCATGGCCGCTATGATGGCGTGCCCTTTGTCTCGCCAGTTGAGCTTTACGCCAATTCAACTGTCGCCATCGACATTAATACCGGCAAGCTGAAATGGTATTATCAAGAATTGCCGGGTGATGATTGGGATGCCGACCATAATCAAGAGCGCATTCTGGCCAAAGTGAAACTGCGCCCTGATCCAAAGCATGTGAAATGGATCGCAGATGATGTGAAGAAAGGCGAAGAGCGCGAAGTTGTCATGACAGTCGCCGAAGGTGGCGGCATGTTTGTGGTGGATCGCGACACGGGCAAATTCATTTGGGCCAAGCCTTTCCCCTTCGACATTCCTGATTTCAACATCAGCAAAGTCGACACCAAAACCGGGCAAACACATGTGAATGTCGATAAGCTCTTCAAAGCGGATGGCGATTCACGTGTCGGCTGTTTCCACAATACGCGTGGCCTGTGGTCGATTGCCTATAATCCGAAAAACACGTCGCTCTATGTGCCGTTCCAAGACCAATGCGTGTCGATGACGGCCAATGAAAAGGCGAAAACGGGTTGGGGCCCACGCCGCGGTGTGATGCGCCCCGGCATTGATCCCAATAAATATATGAATCTCGCCAAGATCGACATGAGCACGGGCGAGATGAAAATTTTGCATTCGCAGCCACAAGCCAGCGCCAGCTCCGCACTTGTGACGGCGGGTGATCTCTTGTTCTGGGGCGATCAAAACCGCCGTCTGCGCGCCTTTGATGCAGATAGCGGCAAAGTGCTTTGGGAGAGCGTGGTGGGCGGCATGGTGATGAATTCCATGATCACCTATGCCGTCAACGGCAAGCAATATGTGATGGTCTTTACCGGCGAAGGACAATCTGTCTCAGCAGGTCCTCTTGGCCTCACACAAAAGAGCATGCCAAAAGCCGTGCGCGGACATAATTCCGTCTTCGTCTTTGCGCTGCCTTAAGCAAGGCGCAGCACAAAAAGAAAGCCGGCCTTTGGGCCGGCTTTTTTATTTAGCGCGTGAGCGGATGTAAGCCCAGATGGATGCGCGTTCTTCTTCTGTAATCATGCCTTGCCATGCTGGCATTTGACCGCGCCCATTCCAAACCGTTGTTTCAAATTTGGTGCGATCATCAGCGGTGAGATTTTTAAGATCGGGCGCAGCACCTGTTGGGCGCAAGCGCTCGCCGTGACATGTCGCGCAATGTTCTTCATAAAGCGCCTCGCCCGCAGCAACCGCACCCTCTTGCGCCTGCGCAATTGAAAGACTGAGAGTCAAAAGCCCCAGCGCACCCCAAATTCGGATCATGTGACGCCCCATTTTCTTACTTGACCAAATCACCCAAAAAACTGCGCGCGCGCGCCAAAACCTCTGGCTTCGTATTGACGATGGCATCCGCAATTTTCTGCGCTTCTTCCCCTGTCATGGCGCTCACATCCATTTTGGCCTTATCCGCATCCGCCAAAAATTGCGGATCGGACATAACCGCATCATAAGCACGGCGGAGCGCGGTGATCTTTTCTTTCGAAAGACCAGGAGATGCGACAAGCGTGCGCGCAACAGCGGTCTCACCAGAGACAAAGCGCAAGACATCGCGATCCACTTCATTGCTGGCAAGCTCTAAGAAAAGCGGCACATCTTTCAGATCAGGATGGCGCACCAGCCCGACTTGCATGATGAAACGGATTTTCTTCTCCGCAATCCATTCAGCATTGCCCGCCTTCCATGAGGCCCATGAATTGGATGCGCGCACTTCAACTTCACCGCGCTCCATCGCCAGATTGACCTCAACCCCGCCGGGATAGCCTGTGACAATATTGAGCTTCGTTCCCAACAAGCCATTCATCAATTCTGCATAAAGCGCACCTGATGTGCCCATCGGCGCTCCCACAATGGCATTGCGCTTTTTCAAATCATCAAAGGAATTGATGCCCGTTGTGTGCCATGCGGCCATGACATTGGGGGCTGTGGTGGAATTGCCGATAAAAGCAAATTCGCGCGTGTCAAACTTAACCGCAGCATTACCGAGCGCTTGCAATGTCATCATATTCGACATGAGCGCATGAAGATTGGTGCCATCGCGCGCGGCCACTTGCGTCAAATGATTGGCCGCAACAATCCCGCCCCCGCCCGGCATATTGCGCACGACCACTGTCGGCTGACCGGGAATGGTCTTTTGCATATATTTGCCAATCAGCCGCGCACGCAGGTCGTAATCATTGCCAGCAGATGTACCGACAATGATGCTCACCGTCTTGCCGCGATAAAAATCAGCGACATCTTCAGCCTGCACAGGCCCCATTGATAGGGCCACGAGCCACAGGGCCACCCCAAAGCCTTGGCGCAAGAACATCGGCATCCTCCCCAAAACATCTTCTCTTTTTTGGCAAAGCCTATAGAGACAAGACCGCCTCGCCAAGCTGGGGCTGGCCTAATGGCGCGCGGCCCAATAGAAAAAGCTCAATCTTCTCAACAGGACGAAATGTGAGCCCCGACGAGACCGCCGTTCTTTATGAGGTCGAGCCGATCCCGCTGGACCTATCGACCGCGTTGCCCCCGCGCGACACGGCGAAAGATCGCGTGCGTTTTGCCGCCTGTTTCCTCCTCGGGCTTGTGATGCATGCAACCCTTCTCTGGTTGCTGGAGCGCACGCCTAGCGCAGATATGCCCCCGATCGAAGAAGCCATCCCGGTGGAAGTGATCATCGAGCCCCCGCCCGAACCAGAACAACCCCCGCAGCCCGAACCAGAGCCAGAGCCTCAACCCGAACCTGAAAAACCGGCGCAAGAGTTTTTTGAAAAGCCTGCCACGGATGCGCCGCGCGCTTCTGATCAGGATAAAAAGGGCACGCGCACAGATCCCGTGCCGATTGAAAAACCAACACAGCCCAAGCCCGCGCCAGAACAGCCGAAAGAAGCGCCCAAAGCCGCAGATCCCTGGGGCCTGCAAGGACAATTGCCGCAATTTGAATTTGAAGCACCAGCGCCCAAATCAAATATCATGCGCGGCAATGCGGACCGCACTTATCTCACCATGATCTATGCACATATCATGCAGAAAATTGATATGCCGGATCGCCCTCTGCAGGCCAAGGATGAAGTGGTGATCAAATTTGGCGTTGATAGTGTGGGGCAGGTTTTTCAATCCGCAATTGTCCAATCAAGTGGCAATCGCGAAGTGGATAATATTGCTTTGGCCGCTGTGCGCCGGGCGAGCCCCTTGCCAACACCCCCTGCGGGTGGGCCGGTCTATTTGAATTTCAAATTCAGCGTGCGTTAAAGCCTATTCCACCAAGTCCCAATAGGGCCGTGGACCAAAGCGCTCTGCTAAAAAGTCCACAAAAGCGCGGACTTTTGGCGATAAATGCCGCGCATGAGGATAGAGCGCATGAAGCGCCAAAGGTTGCGCCAAATATTCGGATAAAACACTCACCAAAGCACCTGATTGCAAATCACGCCCGACAATGAAGGTTGGCAGAATGGTGAGGCCCAATCCGCCAAGGGCTGCAATCCGCATCGCATCACCATTGTTGATAGAGATTTTGCTTTCCACTTTGACCGCAAGCGGCTTGCCATCGCGGCCCATAAATTTCCATTCTTGCGCCGTCGCCATATTGCTATTGAGAATACAGGTATGAGCGTGCAAATCCTGCGGTTCGCGCGGCTCGCCCTTTTGTTTGAGATAAGCGGGACTGGCGCAAACTGCGAGCCGAATGGGCGCCAAGCGACGCGCGATCAGGCTTGAATCTTGTAAGGCTGCAATGCGCACAGCCACATCAAATCCTTCATCGACCAGATCCACAAAGCGATCTGTCATCGACACATCAAGCTCGACCTCAGGATAGCGCGCCATAAAATCTGGCAGCGCAGACGCCAGATGCAAAAAGCCAAAACTCATCGGCGCATTGATGCGCAATTTGCCGCGCGGCGCCGATTGCAATTGCGTCACTGCCAGATTGGCTTCTTCGAGATCAGTGAGAATTTGCCCGACGCGGGAAAAATAGCCCTGCCCCGCTTCTGTCAGCGTGAGTGAGCGCGTGGTGCGGTGAAAAAGCCGCGCGCCAAGCTCGGCCTCAAGGGTCGAGACCTGACGGCTTACGACTGATTTGGACGTGCGCAGCCGCCGCGCCGCCTCCGAAAAAGAGCCCGTTTCCGCAACCTGCACAAAAGCTTCAATGGCAGCCAGACGATCCATAACAATGCCCTTCTCATTGTTGCTAAAAATAGAACAATAAGTTCTCCATGTCGAGGATTGTCCTGATTTTGATAGGGGCTTACGTCTAGGGCCAAGGCAAGAAAAGGAGCCTCACCATGTCCCTCGCATTTGATTCCCATACCAAACCCATCCTTCCCCTCGTCGCCCCGCTCACAGCCAAACTGAGCCCTTTGGGTGAACCTCTGGTGCGCATTGCCACCGGCTTGCTGCTCATCCCTCATGGCGCCCAAAAACTCTTTGGTGCTTTTGGCGGTTATGGGCTCGAAGCCACGGGCCAATTTTTTGCAACCAAGCTTGGCCTGCCGGCCTCCTTTGCTTTGCTTGCGGGCCTGATTGAAGTGGTTGGCGGCCTCTTTCTCGCCGCTGGCTTTTTGACACGCCCTGTCGCCGCACTCATCGCGGGCATGATGGCAGTTGCCACTTTTGGCGTGCATTGGGGCGCTGGTTTCTTCTGGACCTCTGGCGGCT
>CAWUNF010000010.1:0-13511 GCA_963923195.1 uncultured Hyphomicrobiales bacterium
CTTTGATCGCATCAAATGTCTTGAAATGATCGAGATGCTCGGGGTCAATATTGGTGACGACCGCAACATCTGCGGGAAGCTTTAAGAATGTGCCATCGCTCTCATCGGCTTCGACCACCATCCACTCGCCTTCGCCGACACGCGCATTGGTGCCGTAAGCATTGATGATGCCGCCATTGACAACCGTCGGATCAAAGCCGCCCGCATCGAGCAGAGTTGCAACCATCGAGGTTGTCGTTGTCTTGCCATGCGTGCCAGCCACCGCCACGCATTGGCGAAGGCGCATGAGTTCAGCGAGCATTTCCGCGCGACGCACGACAGGAATGCGGCGCTCACGCGCGCCTGCGAGTTCTGGATTGTCGCGACGAATGGCGGTGGAGACGACCACCACTTCCGCCTGGCCCAGATGATCAGCCGAATGGCCGATGAAAACTTTGGCACCTTTTTCGCGCAGGCGCTTCACATTGGCATTTTCAGAGGCGTCAGAACCTTGCACCTCATAGCCGAGATTGATCAGCACTTCGGCAATGCCAGACATGCCAATGCCGCCGATACCGACAAAATGAATCGGTCCGAGTTCGCGCGGCAATTTCATCTGGCGATCTCCTCTCCTGCGGCCACACGCTCCACCAGATCGGCGAGGCGCTGCGTGGCATTGGCAAGCCCCGCGTCCTTGGCGGCTCTGGCGCGCTGCGTCAACCCCTCAGTGGCGAAAGCGGCGCGACCAAGAGCGGCGGCAAGCCATGCGGGGTCAAATTGGCGCTGATCAATGACCTCAACCGCGCCTGACGTCTTCAACTGCGCGGCATTGGCCGCCTGATCCTGATCCAGCGCATGAGGAAATGGCACAAGTATGGCGGGCCGCCCAATGATGGCGAGTTCTGACACTGTGGAAGCACCCGAGCGCCCAATGACAAGATGCGCTTGCGCCATGCGCATGGGCAAATCTTTAAAAAAGGGCGCGACTTCGACATTGAGAGCAAGCTTCGCATAGGCCTCGCGCACGCGCTGCTCATCTTCGCCGCGCGCTTGCTGCACAATGACGAGCCGCTCTTGAATGTCACGCGGCAAAAGCGCGATGGCCGCTGGCACAACATCCGACATGACGCGCGCACCTTGCGAGCCGCCTGTGACAAGGATGCGGAGCTTGTCATCATCAAAGGATGGATAAGGGATATTTGCGGCCTCCAACACGGCAGGCCGCACGGGATTGCCTGTTGTGCGCGCTTTCGCAAGCAGCGACGCGCCCGCACCCGACAAAGTTGGAAAGCCTGTGGCAATAGCAGTGACACCACTCGCCAAAAAGCGATTGGCACGACCAATGACCGCATTCTGCTCATGCAGAACACTCGGCACTTTGAGGAGACGCGCTGCGACCATCGGCGGCACGGTTGGATAGCCACCAAAGCCAACCACGCAAGCAGGTTTCACTCGGCGCAGAAGCGATAGCGCTTCCAGCGTGCCGAGGCCCAGCGTCACAGCGGCTTTCAATTTAGACGCAAGACCACCGCCTGTTGGCGTGGCAGCAGAGACGGTGTGAATAGCATCAGCCGGAAAAGCACCGCCATAATTGAGCGCGCGATCATCTGTCACCAGCTCGACACGATGGCCGCGTTTTTTCAATTCGCCAGCCAAAGATTCCGCCGGAAAGAGATGGCCGCCCGTGCCACCGGCCGCAAGGAGAATGGGTGCACTCACGCTGCACTCACGGGTCGTTCGATTTCCGCGCGCGGACGTTTGCGCGTGACCGCAATCAAAAAGCCCATGCCAAGCCCCAGCGAAATCATCGACGAGCCGCCATAAGAGATGAAGGGCAAAGTCATGCCTTTCGCCGGCATGAGATGCAGATTGACCGCCATATTGATCGCACTTTGCACACCAAAGAGCACAACCAAGCCCGCCGCCGCAAAACGACAGAAGGGATCATCATTTTTGGACGCGACAATCAAACCGCGCAAAACGACAATTGCAAAGACCAGCACGATGAACATGCAGAAGAGCACGCCGAATTCCTCGCCCGTCACGGCAAAGATAAAATCCGTATGGCTGTCGGGCAGCACGCGTTTCATCGTGCCCTCACCCGGACCTTTGCCAAGCCAGCCACCGGAAATGAAACTTTCCATCGCCGTATCGACTTGGAAAGTGTCGCTGGCATTGGTGCCACCAGCACCCGGATCCAAAAATTTATCAATACGGCTGCGCACATGCGGCACGAATTTATAGGCAAAGAGAATGCCCGTGACACCCGCGCCACCAATGCCCATCACCCAAAGCCAATGCAACCCCGCCATGAAGAAGAGTGATGCCCAGACAATGGAAATCAACATGGTCTGGCCAATATCAGGCTGCAGCACAAGCGGAATAACCGTTGTTGGCAAGAGCAACATGGCAATGATCGTGCCCGGCACATCGCGTCGACGCGCGCCTTCCGAAAAAGCCCAAGCTGCGAGAATGACAAAAGCGGGCTTCACAAATTCAGAGGGCTGAATGCCGAAAATCCAGCGTTTGGAGCCCTTCACTTCAACGCCATAAAGCAAAGTCAAAACAACCAGCGCCATGCCCGCCACATAAAGCAAAAGCGCAACACGGCGCACATAGCGCGGCGGCAAAAAGGAAATGCCAACCAGCACCACCATGCAAGCGCCCAAGAACAAGACTTGGCGATTAACAAAGTGAAAGGCTTGCAAGCCAAGTCGCTCAGCCACAGCCGGTGAGCCCGCCATTGTCAAAACAATGCCAAGCACCATGAGCGCGCCAAGGCCCGTCAACAGCCAGCGATCAACCGTCCACCACCAATCAGCAAAGGGGCTACGTTCCGCGCGTGAGACCATGTGCTTTTTCCCTTAGCGCAATTTCAGCGTCGCAAGACCAATCAAAGCCAGCACGAAAGCAATGATCCAAAAACGGACCACGATTTGCGGCTCCGACCAGCCGAGCTGCTCGAAATGATGATGAATGGGGGCCATGCGAAACACGCGCTTGCCCGTTAGTTTGAACGATACAACTTGCACGATGACTGAAAGCGCCTCGACCACGAAGAGGCCGCCCACAATAATCAGCACAATCTCATGTTTCACAGCCACAGCCACCGTGCCGATGAGGCCGCCAAGGGCCAGCGAACCCGTATCACCCATGAAGATTTGCGCAGGCGGTGCATTGAACCAAAGAAAGCCAAGGCCGGCGCCAATCAAAGCGCCGCAGACAACGGCAAGCTCACCCGAACCCGGCACGAAATTAATGCCAAGATAAGTCGCAAAAATCGCATTGCCTGCGACCCAAGCAATAATGCCGAAAGTGCCAGCCGCAATCATGGAGGGCACAATCGCCAAACCATCAAGACCATCGGTGAGATTGACCGCATTGCCAGAGGCAACAATCACGAAAGGCGCGAAAACCAGGAAGAACCAGCCCAGATCGAACACATAGCCATTGACCAAGGGAATGGAGAGGCCCGTTGTGGCTGGCGTGCCAAAGCGCATCATGATCAAGCAAGCGATGAAAGCAATGCCCGCTTCGCACAGAAGACGCAAGCGACCTGAAAAACCATTATGCGATTGTTTGGTGACTTTGAGATAATCATCATAAAAGCCGATCAGACCAAAGCCTGCTGTGACCAACATCACCACCCAGACGAAATGATTTTTCAAATTTGCCCAAAGCAAAGTTGAAACAAGCAGGCCTGACAGGATCATCAAACCGCCCATTGTGGGCGTGCCTTTTTTCGTCAAAAGATGCGATTGCGGACCATCTGTGCGGATGGGTTGACCCTTGCCCTGTTTCAAACGCAAAGCGGCAATGATGCGCGGGCCAAAAAAGAAGACGAAGAAAAGCGCCGTCGCGGCTGCACCACCCGTGCGCACAGTGATGTAGCGAAACACGTTGAGTGGCGTGAACCAATTTGAGAAATCCGCGAGCCAAAACAGCATGGATTATCCTTCAATCTTCTCTTTTTGTGCATGGCGCTCTTTCAACGCCTGCACGATGGAGCCCATTTTGCTCCCGTTGGAACCTTTGATCATGACGACATCGCCAGCGACCACCTGATCAACCAGCGCATCGCAAAGATCTGCCGCGCGTTCGCCATAAAGGCCGCGCTTGCCCGGCGGCAAAGCCTCATACAAAGCTTTCATACGTGGGCCAACGGCATGGACAATATCAATTGGCAATGCGGTGATGACATCTGCAAGCTCGGCATGGAACTTCATTTCATCAGGTCCAAGCTCCAGCATATCGCCGAGCATGGCGATGCGCCGACCGAAAATGGCGGGCATGGGCACTTGCGAAAGCAGCGTCAATGCCGCGCGCATCGACACAGGGTTTGCATTATAGCTTTCATCAATCAGCGTTGCAGGAGCGCCGCCAATTTCAAGCGTGATCTGCTGCCCGCGCCCTTGCGGCGCTGTGACATGGGCCAATTCTTGCGCGGCGGCGAGCATATCAACACCAATCGCGCGCGCAGCCAATAATAGCGCAAGTGAATTTTGCGCCAGATGACGCCCCGGCGCCCCCAAACGATAGGTCAAACGCTCGCCCAGCACATCTGCTGTGACGAGCGATCCATCAGCCTGCGCTTCAAATGAAATGAGGCGCGCATCGGCTCCTTTGGTCTCGCCAAAGCACAGAATATTACCAGCACGCGACGAACGCGCGGCATTATCAAGGCGCATATAATGAGGTGTGTCGCGCGGAATAATGGCAACGCCACCTGATTCCAAACCATCGAAAATTTCAGCCTTGGCATCGGCAATGGCCTCAACTGTGCCGAGATTTTCTAAATGGACTGGCGCAATGGCTGTGATCATCGCTACATGCGGCCGCACCATTTTGGTGAGTGGGCGAATTTCATTGGCATGATTCATGCCGATTTCGAAAATGCCGAAACTTGTTTCAACCGGCATCCGCGCCAAAGTCAGCGGCACGCCCCAATGATTATTATATGAAGCCACAGAGGCATGAGTCTGACCAAAGGAATCAACCACGCCTTTGAGCATTTCCTTCGTGCTGGTTTTGCCAACCGAGCCCGTAATGGCAACCACCATGCCGCTCATGCGTCGGCGTGCAGCAGAACCCAAGTCTTCCATCGCGCGCAAAACATCATGCACGACGAAAAGTGTTCCAAAATTCTTCAGCGCATCTGCATGGGCTTCATCAACAACAGCCGCAGCCGCACCTTTTTCGAAAGCCTTTTCGACAAAAGCATGGCCATCATTGGCCTCGCCACGAATGGCAAAGAAAAGATCACCCGCTTGCAGAGTGCGCGTATCAATCGACACACCTTGAACGGCTGGCACACGCGGGCCAAGCACGCGCGCTTGCATGGGCGCGACCATTTCCAAACCCGTCCAAAGCGGCATGTCTTTTTTCACATCACTCATGCGGCATACTCCGCCAAAGCGCTGCGGACCGCATCATGATCTGAAAAGGGAAGCGTTTTGCCACCGACGATTTGACCCGTCTCATGGCCCTTGCCAGCCACCACCAAAACATCACCAGTTTTCAGAAGAGAAACTGCATGGCGAATAGCAGCCGCACGATCTCCAATTTCTAAAGCGCCCGGCGCTTGCGCCAAAATAGATGCGCGAATCTCGGCCGGATTTTCAGAGCGCGGATTATCATCGGTAACAATCACCACATCAGCCTGCGCGCTGGCAATGGCACCCATGATCGGACGCTTGCCCTGATCGCGGTCACCGCCGCAACCAAAGACCAGGATCAATTGACCAGAGGCAAGCGGGCGCAAAGTGGCGAGCACTTTGTCGAGCGCATCAGGCTTATGCGCATAATCAACAAAAATGGGGGCACCATTCTTCTCACCCACGCGCTCAAGACGACCGGGCGCTCCTTGCAAATGTTCGAGCGCCGCAAAGACTTTGATAGAGTCCGCCCCACTGGCAATGCAAAGGCCCGCTGCCACAAGCGCATTGGAAACCATGAAATCACCAGCGAGCGGCAGATGAAGATCATAAGTTTTGCCTGCGTGGCGCACAGATATAAGATTGCTATCTGCCTGCGCTTGCGCTGAGAGGAGTTGAATATCACGGCCCTTTTCACCAATGGAAAAGAGTTTCAATCCACGCTTGGTGATGACGGCGGCGACGTGTTCAGCGACATCGCAATCCATATTAAGCACGGCTGTTTGGCCCGGCTGCAAAAGCGTATCAAAGAGACGCATTTTCGCGGCGAGATAGGCTTCAATCGTTGGATGATAATCCAAATGATCGCGCGATAGATTGGTAAAACCTGCCACGCTCAAGCGCACACCATCCAAGCGGCGCTGATCAAGACCATGCGAGGAGGCTTCCATCGCCAAATATGTCACGCCTTCGCTCGCCAATTCATCTAAAGTGCGATGAAGCGTGACGGGATCTGGCGTGGTGAGCGCGCCATAAGTCGCACCAGAGGGTTTCACGACACCTGTTGTACCAAGCGCGGCAGCCTGCAATCCCATATGCGCCCAGATTTGGCGCGTGAATGAAGCGACCGATGTTTTGCCGCTTGTGCCCGTCACCGCTGCAATGATTGCGGGCTGGCGCGCATAAAAATGCGCAGCCGCAATCGACAAAGCGCCACGCGCATCTGCAATTTTGATGAAAGGGGCTGCAAGCGCTGCATCCGCAGCGCGTTCACCAAGCACAATGCACGCGCCCTTCTCAACGGCCATTTCGGCAAAGAGCATCCCATCTGCCCGCACTCCCGGCACGGCGATAAAGACAAAATCTTTCGACACGACGCGACTATCCGCAGTGACACCGCTGATCTGACGATCAGCAGCGCCATCCGGCCATTGCGAGGCTGGAATTTTCAGCGCGGAGAGAAGCTGCGCGAGTGTCATCAGCGGGGCAAGCTCCCGTTGGCATTGTTCCCGACACGCGCGAGCAAGGGGAACGGATCTTTCGGTGCTTCTGGGCGCGGCGGTGCACCAAGCAGCGGCCCCGTGCGCTCCATAATTTTGCCTGTAACAGAGCCAGCATTCCAAGCAGCCGTGCGATAGCCATGTGTTTCTGGCAAAGGCTGCGGCTCATCCATCACGGTGAGATAAAGATATTTCGGCTTATCAGACGGATAAATGGCCGTGAATGTGGTGAAGACACGATCTTGCGAATATCGACCATTGATCGCCTTATTTGCCGTGCCTGTTTTGCCCCCTGCAAAATAGCCTTTGATATCGACTGTTTTTGCAGATCCCACTTCAGCATTGAGGCGCATGAGATAGCGCATGCTTTCGCTGGTCTCAGGCCTGATCACGCGCGGCGCATCCTTTTTCGCATCCTCTTCGCTGCGCTTCAAAAAAGTCGGCGTGATGAGATAGCCGCCATTCGACAAAGCAGCGACTGCCATCATGGCTTGCAATGGGGCAACAGCAAGGCCGTGACCAAAGGCAATCGTCATCGTGCTCAATTCGCTCCAGCGCTTGGGCACCATTGGCTCTGCGCTTTCGGGCAATTCTGTGCGCATCCGATCGAGCTGGCCCATTTTGCGCAAGAAAGCTTTGTGCCCTTCCACACCAACACCCATTGCGATTTTCGCTGTGCCAATATTGGAGGAATAAGTGAAAACTTCTGGATAGGTCAGCACGCGGTTTTGCGCGTGATAATCACCAATCTTGTGGCGGCCATAGCGCAAAGCGCCGCGCGCATCCAAAGTGGAGCGCAAATTGAACTTGCCGCTCTCCAAACCCATAGCAAGCGTGAGGGCTTTAAAGGTTGAGCCCATTTCAAAGACACCCACCGACATGCGGTTCATGCGATTGGGATCAAGCGCATCGGTTGGCACATTGGGATCAAAATCTGGATAAGAGGCGAGCGCGACAATCTCACCCGTATTCACATCCATAATCGCCGCAGCGCCCGCTTTGGCTTTGAATTTTTCAACACCCTTGACCAGCTCATCACGCAAAGCATGCGTGATTTTCAAATCAATTGACAATTGTACGGGCGAAAGATCGGCCGCGGTCATGGTAAAGCCCGCGCCTTTCAAATCACCCAGACCCTGATTGTCGATATATTTTTCAATGCCGGCGATGCCTTGATTATCAACATTGGTCGCGCCAAGCACATGGGCTGCAATCGGCCCATTGGGATAGACGCGCTTATTTTCAGGAACGGTCTTGATGCCCGGCAGGCCGAGACGGAAAACTTCCTGCTGTTCAGCCGGGCTCACACCACGCTTGATCCAGACAAAGCCACGACGCGAGCCTAAGCGTTCCCGCAAATCATTGGCATTAAGACCGGGTAAAACAGCGGTGAGCAATTCGACCGCTTCATCCTTATCAATAATGCGGCGCGGCTCTGCAAAGATCGAGACGGTTTTCACATCCGCCGCCAAAACTTCGCCATTGCGGTCAAGAATATCAGGGCGCGCGGCGGATGCGGCTTCAGAGGCTGCACGACGTAACGTCTGCGGCTCGGGCTTTAGCCCGAGATAAACGAGTTTGCCGCCAATCACGCCATAAAGTGCGACAAAGCCAAAGGCGACAATGCGAATGCGATGCGTGCTCTTATCAATACGCGTGCGCATGAGATTGGAGAGCAAACGCATGAAGCCGCCACCCTTGGGCGCGGCTTTTTTCTCATCAGCTTCGATGAGGTGAATTTTGGGGCCGGGATGCTGGCCCTGTGGATCAAAAACTTTCATCGCGCGGGCCTCACAGATGCTTTGGCCACGGGTTTCTTTTCATCTTTTGGCGCCAGCTCACCCAAATCACTCAGACCCAGAGCTTCCAATTTGCGACCGATAGAATCCACTTTCGGTGGCTGATCGGGAATTTCATTGGGTGTCAGAATGATTTGGCTATGCGCCAATTGTTGCAAATCAAGATGACGATCAGCCAGCGTTTGCAGGCGTTCGGGGCGCATCAAATAAGACCATTCTGCGCGCAAGACGCTGATCTTGTCTTGCTCGGCATTGATCTGATGCTGCAGTTTCACAATCTGCTCAGAATAGAGGATCGTTTCATATTTGATCGAATAGGCGTAGACGGCTGAGCCGACCAAAGCGCCAATCGCGAGAACATTTAAATAGCGCAGCATATCAGCGCCCCTTACCGTGTTCAGGAAGGCTCGCGAGTGAGGCGAGCGCAGGATCAATTCCAAGTGCTGGCACATCCGTGCGGATGCCAGCGCGCAAACGCGCCGAACGCGCGCGCGGATTTTGTTTGGTCTCGTCAGCACCAGCGCTCACTGGCTGTTTGCCATCGAGCGTGAAAGTGGATGGCGGCGGCACAGGTTCACCCGGCAACAAGCGCGATGTGGCGCGACCACGATTAGACCGCAGCGCGAAAAATTGCTTCACAATGCGATCTTCTAAGGAATGAAAGCTCACGACAGCCAGATGGCCACCGGCCGCGAGCAATTCTTCAGCACCTGCGAGCGCTTTGACCAATTCGCCAAGCTCATCATTCACCGCAATGCGCAAGCCTTGGAAGGAACGCGTGGCGGGGTGAATATCTTGCGGGCGCGCAGGGATAATGCGGCCGATCAAGTCAGCAAGCTGTTTCGTCGTGGTAAAAGGTGTGGCAGTGCGATCATGCACAATGGCGCGCGCAATGCGGCGCGAGGCGCGCTCTTCGCCGTAATGATAGAGAATATCGGCAATCTCTTCTTCGCTCGCTTCATTGACAATATCAGCAGCGCTGCGGCCCGTTTGCGACATGCGCATATCCAGCGGACCATCAAAACGGAAAGAAAAGCCGCGCGCCGCTTCATCCAATTGCATGGAAGACACGCCGATATCGAACGTCATGCCATCAAAGCCTGACAGGCCGCGCGCAGCAGCCACGTCCGCGCAGGTTGAAAAGCGCGCATGTTCCAGCATCAAGCGGCCGTTATATTTTTCAACAAGGGCTTGGCCTGCAGCGATGGCATTGGGGTCGCGATCAAAGGCCAGCACGCGTGTGCCGGGGGTTGCGAGAATGGCTTGCGTATAACCGCCAGCGCCAAATGTGCCGTCGAGATAAAGCCCGCCTTCGCGAATATGGAGCGCGCTGAGAACCTCATTGAGGAGCACGGGAATGTGCCGGGCTGGTCCGCCTGCGGCGAGAGAAGTCTCAACGCCGCCGCCCTGCTCCATTCCTGTGCTCCTCAAGGTCGCGGCATATCCTTTGCCGCGTGCCGGTTGCTGAGCTCTTTCCGCAAATCGCGCACCCGGTTTCTGGCCTCGTCCAGATGCGCACGGAAGCGGCTCGGCTCCCAGATTTGAAACTTGTGCCCCTGCCCCACGAAGGTCACTTCCGCCGTGATCCCCGCGTAAGCCTTCACACTCTCTGTCAGAACGACACGGCCTTCCGTATCGACCTTCAAGATTTCGCTCGTCCCCAACAGAGCCGTCGAAAACAGATCGCGCTCTTCCGAATAAGGCGAGAGCCTGTCCAACAACCCGTCGATCTCCTTCAGCAGCGCATGGCCACCGCAGTCGACCGTCTGCGCGTCGAGTGAGGGGTGAACGTAAAGACCGTCGAATCCGTCGCGCGCCAGCACCGCTCGAAACGTGGCCGGGATCGAAACTCGGCCCTTGGAATCGAGCCGATTGGTGAAGTGCGAAACGAAACGGTCCAAAACGCTCTACCCACGCGAAACGCAAAGCCCCCCTCGGGACAGACACGGCAAACTTCACGGGACGCACCTGAAGGCGGCACCCGGGAAACGCCGAAACCTGAACTCCGAACGGGATGATTTGGGATAACATGGGATTATTTGGGCCGTCAATGGAAAACGAGTCATTTCGGGACAGGTCCGCCCCGCCTGCCATTAGGAAGCTTTAACCATTAACGAAGGGTTGAATCTGGGCCGAAGGGTCAGAAAAGATTCTCCTTTCTCGTCTTTTTGATGATTTTTCGGCCCCCTCCTCCCCAGTTTTGAGGCTCTGGGGCGGGGGGCTTGCCTTGCCTGAGGCTCCATTACCGCATAAAGATATCTTTATATCTTGAATACGGACCCAGAACCGGACCTATCCATGCCCCAGGCCGCCCCGACACAGGTCTCGCCGCTCGCGCTTATCACCGCTTTGGAAGCGGCGGGCGAGATCACGCGCATTCGCCTTCTCGCTCTTCTCTGTGAGGCGGAACTGACGGTGAGCGAACTCGTCACCATTTTGGGCCAATCACAACCACGCATTTCGCGCCATCTCAAATTATTGGCGGAAGCCGGTCTCGTGGAGCGTCATCGCGAAGGCGCATGGGCTTTCTTCCGCCTGCATGATCGCGGCGCAATGGGTGAAATTGCGCAAGCCATTGTGGGCCGCCTTGATCGCAGTGATGCAGTGCTTGCCAATGATTATGCGCGCTTATCTGACGTGCGCCGCGCACGCGCCGAACAAGCAGCGCGCTATTTTGCCGAACAAGCCGCTGATTGGGACCGTGTGCGCTCGCTCCATGTGCCAGAAGAGCGCGTGGAAGCAGCTCTGCGGGAGATCATCGACAAAAAGACTTTTCATGCTGTGCTGGATCTCGGCACAGGCACGGGCCGGATGCTCGAATTGCTCGCGCCCTTTGCGCAGCGTGCCGTGGGCGTTGATCAAAGCCCCGCTATGCTCAATGTCGCACGTGCGCGGCTAGAACATGCGGGCCTTCGCCATGCGCAATTGCGCCAAGGCGATATTTATGCGCTGCCCGTGGAACATGATGCTTATGATCTCGTCGTTGTGCATCAAGTCTTGCACTATCTCGATGATCCCGCGCGTGCTTTGCGCGAAGCCGCACGCACCTTGCGCCCGGGTGGCCGCCTCGTCATTATTGATTTTGCGCCGCATGATCTTGAGTTCTTGCGCGAAAAACATGCCCACCGCCGTCTGGGCTTTGCGCATGATGAAATTGCGGGCTTGCTGCAAGAATGCGCATTGGACGTTGAGAGCCAGCGAGATCTTGCGCCCTTCACCAAAAATGATGGTCAGCTCACCGTGTCGATCTGGGTGGGACGCGACCGACGCGTCATCACCGATGTGATCTCGCGCAACAATCGCGAGGTCGCCTGATGAATTCCGCTCTTCGCCCAAGCCGCAATGGCCAACACAAGATCAATGTCTCCTTTGAATTCTTCCCGCCGAAGAGCGCGGAGATGGAAGCCAATCTCTGGGAGAGCATTCATCGCCTCGCACCTTTGGAGCCCACCTTCGTCTCTGTAACTTATGGAGCGGGTGGCACAACGCGCGAACGCACACATGCAACCGTTGCGCGCCTTGTGAAAGAAACATCGCTGAAGCCCGCCGCGCATCTGACTTGCGTGGGTGCTACGCGTGAAGAAGTGGATTCCGTCATTCGCTCTTATGCAGATGCGGGCGTGAAACATATTGTGGCTTTGCGTGGCGATCCGCCGGAAGGTCCGGGCTCGCAATTTCGCGCCCATCCGGGTGGCTATCAAACCTCGACCGATCTGGTTGCAGGCATTCGCAAGCTTGGCGATTTTGAAGTAACGGTTTCAGCCTATCCGGAAAAGCACCCCGAAAGCGGCACGCTCGATCAAGATATTGATGTGCTTGCGGCAAAAGTTGATGCGGGCGCCACGCGCGCCATTACGCAATTCTTCTTCGAGAATGAAACCTATTTGCGCTATCTCAACCGCGTGCGTCAGCGCGGGATCAATATTCCAATCCTGCCCGGCATTGTGCCCGTGCAGAATTTCAAACAGACCGCCAGCTTTGCGCAAAAGACGGGCGCGAGCGTGCCGCAATGGCTGGCTGATCGCTTTGCGGGGCTTGAAAATGATCCGGCCACGCGCCGTTTGATTGCAGCAGCAGTGGCGGCAGAGCAAGTGCTCGACCTCGTGGACGAAGGCATTTGCGACTTCCATTTCTACACGATGAATAAGGCTGATCTTGTTTATGCGATCTGCCATTTGCTTGGTTTGCGCGCGAAAGCTGCGTGAAGGAAAAGTGACATGAGTGAAGTAACGCCACGCAACGGCGCCGACATCCGCAAAGCCCTCACCGCGCTCGCGCAGGATCGCATCCTGCTGCTCGATGGCGCGATGGGCACGATGATCCAAGATCGCAAATTCTCGGAAGAGGATTTTCGCGGGGACCGCTTCAAAGATTGGAAGCGCGATTTGCGCGGCAATAATGATCTGTTGATCCTAACCCAGCCGGATGCCATCCGCGATATTCATCTCGCCTATTTTTTAGCAGGCGCGGATATTTGCGAGACCAATACTTTCTCCTCCACCACCATTGCGCAGGCTGATTATGGCCTCGAAGAGGTGGTGAGCGAGCTCAATCGCGAAGGTGCGCGTCTAGCCCGTGAAGCAGCCGATCTCGCAGAAAAGAAAGATGGTCGCCGTCGTTTCGTGGCAGGTGCTATGGGCCCGACCAATCGCACCGCCTCCATTTCACCAGATGTGAATGATCCGGGCTTCCGCGCTGTCACTTTCGACGAATTGCGCGCAGCCTATGCACAAGCAGCCCAAGGATTGATCGAAGGCGGCGCCGATCTCATGTTGATCGAAACTGTCTTCGATACGCTGAATGCCAAGGCGGCGCTGGCTGGCATTGAAGATGCGTTTGTGGCAACGGGCGCGCGTCTG